>MHUS01000011.1:0-12625 GCA_001823505.1 Candidatus Yonathbacteria bacterium RIFCSPHIGHO2_01_FULL_51_10
ACTTGATGGAACCGCGCAGTAAACGGCGGTCTTCTCTACTCCACTCCATACGCACTTTTCAGGCAATGTGGTAAATGGGGCTCGGCTTGTGGCGCCAGTCGCGAGGGTGTAATAGTTTGTCTGCATACTCCCCGGGGTGCTCTCGGAGTAGACAATAGTTTTGCCGTCAGGGGAAAGGATCCCCGTGAGGCCTGTTTTTCCACTCAAAACAATTTTCGGGGAGAATGTCGCGGTGCTCATGGTGGAGATCGATCCCGAGATACGAGCAGAAGGTTTGGTCGTGAAAGTCAGTGTCGTTGGATTCACCCAAGCGACGAGCCATTCTCGTAGCGGAGAAGTAAAAACACTTTTCTGGGTTTTCCCGTCGAGGGTTGTTGTGTAACCTGTGGCTCCTTGAGGTGTTTTTACAAGAAAGAATGCTTTTGTTTTATCGGGTGATACTGTAAAGGCGGAAATATTATCAGGGAGAGCGGTATGGACCCCGGAAGAAAGATGCTCAGTCGCGGTTTTTATGGTACTGCTGTCTCCTGTCCATTGCATTACCACATCACTTCCCCCTCTTCCCCAAAATGACTGGTAGATGGTTGGCTCAGTAGAGCTTGAGATTGTTGTTGGTGTGGTATTGGGAAGGAACAATTGAGAGACATGACCAAGAGCGCGTTCCTGATAATACACCATCGTGTTGCCGGCACTGTCGGTATCAACAGCAAATCCGGAAACAGGCGTCGTGGTCAGTTGTTTTAAAACAGGGGCACCATCCGTTGACAGGACAGTATTCGTCGAAGGGTCAATTGCAGGGTCCCCTTGCGATGTGCTTGGAGATGGTTTACCAAATCCAAAAAATGATTGGAGACCACTCGGTGTGCCGGTGTCTGCTTGGCGAGTAAAGAAAAGATATGCCCCTCCCCCGATGGCAATGAGAGCAACAATGATCCCGGCGATAATAAATGTTTTTTTCATAAATAATTAGTAGACAACATGCCAATGCGCCCCGTTGTTGTTTGTGTTTGCGCCGAGCGTTTCGTAGGTATATGATCCACCACCCTTTGAAACACGCGTTCCATTGGCAGGAGAGGCAGAATTTCCCGTAAGGTATGTGTTGAGTTGTGAGGAATCACGGATGTCGACGATAGCCTTGCCTGGCCCATGGGAAGAATGGAGCCAATATTCTGTCCCTCCGGTAATCACAGGGCTGCAATTGCATCCTGAGGCGAGGTTTCTCACGCCACTTATTGCGGAATCCCCAAGCTGGTAGACGCTTGTGCATCCTTTTTGCCCGATCGTTTTGCAGTTGCCACTATTGATGCTTACTCCGGAGATGCCGGTAAGTTGGTTACGCCATTGGCTGTCATCAAACCACGCTTGTCCCGCTTGTGCTGTCGGAGCAGCCCCCGCAGTACCAGCCACAGTGCCCTCCTCCGGAGCGCTCGTGACCGCCGGCGCCGGGGTAAAGGTAAGGCTGATCGTGGTAAGACTTGGGTTGATGATGGTGAGTACGATCCATGAAAGTGCGATGATAATGAGTCCGGTAAGCGCCCCCCAAATATCATGCTTCCCTTCTTTGTTCAAAGATTCATTCGCCGGAGACGCAATAAGCTTGACCCCGCCGATGACGATCATGACGACGGCAAGGATGATGGCAACGCCAATAAGAAGCTTGTAGATCGCCGGGCCGTATTGCGCGAATGTTATCGGCCCTGAAGGGATCCCCGGCAAGGAGACCATCGGGGTGTACCCAACATCGGCAGCATACGAGAAAAACGGAGCAAGCGTCATTCCTCCAAGGATCATTGCGCGCATGGTTATACCTTCAAGCAGTGGGAAGAATTTCATATGATCAAAAAGTTTGAGACGAGCTCTTCCCTCCCAGTCCGACCCCAAGCATCATGTTCCCAAGTTGCTCCATGTTTGCAGAGTTTTGGGCACCAAATGAAAGGGAGATCGTTTTTGCTGCGGTGTCATTATTGATAAGGGTCAGGCGATTCGGGCCGTATTCTCCCGAAAGACCGGAATTAGGAGAAAGGGTTGCGGTGAGAAGCGGAGCACCATTGGCGGTCCATCGATAGAGGATCTTTCCCGCGATCCAGTCTGCAAGTGGAGCAAAATAGGGCTCAATGTGGACCGTGAGTTCATTTCCTGCCGTTAAAACATTGGCACCCAATGCGGATTGATAGGTGACTCCTTCAAGGGGGAGCTCTTGATAGAGAAGCGGCTGTGGGTTCGTGGAAGCGATCGTGACACTTTTCTTTGCCGAGAATGAGCCATCAAGCGAGGTCGCGGTCACCTCGATGATGGTGTTTCCTCCATGATCAAATGCTTGCGGCACGGTAACCGTAGAAGCTCCATACCCCGATATCTCAGGAACGACAAGACCATTTTTCCTCCACTGGTACACGAAGCTCTTTGGGGATAGAGATGTCCCTTGGATCGTAGACACAACACGGAGCCCTGCGCGAGGCGAAGGGAGTGCCTTCCCGCGGTAGAATGGCGGTGTATACGTATCCGCCTCCCAATCAAGCACGATCACCAGAGGACGGAAGACGAATGTTTTACCGATAAAGATGCCGTCAAGTGTTGTCACCGATGCCGTTACGGTTGAGACAGTCCCCAATCCCCCCGTGGAGAACGTGAGTGTTTTCTGGCCACGCCCGCTACCGACACTTTTCCCGTTGAGTGTCCAGCTTATGGACGCCGTGCTTAAGTCGGCAAGACTGCTCGTCAAGGTGATGCTCGCCTGTTCGTTAGGGCCCGGTATTTCCGGGGTTATCTGTGCGCCGATGCTCCCCTTCACGCTCGCCGTACGGATCTCGTCCGGGGTCGGGATGCCGGATGCTATTGAATCAAGAAGGGCTGCCGCGGGGTCGGCGGTTTGAGCACCAACAAAAAGAGGAATCGCTAAACTTGCCGCGATAAGTGTGGAGATGGCAAAAAAATACTTTGAACGACGGGTAGTGATCATGAGTGCTGTTTACCTAAAGTATACCAGAAACAACGCCATGAAACACCATAATGACCTGTGAATTACGCGCCGGAGACAGCATTAGTTCCCCGTGCTTGCCATGGAGAGCTCTTGCTTTGCTTTTTTTATCGCGAGGATCTGCGAAGGGTCTGAGGTGATGATCTGCTCTTCAGTGTAGGAGGCGATGACCTTAATGGCGACGTGCTTGAGTCCCGCAAAGAAGATCCCTTCCCCTACTCCCGCTTCAAGGAGGAGGTACTTCTCTTCGTCCGTCAAATTAAAGACTTTTTGGAGGGTATCGATGGCGGTTGGAGATTGTTTGAGAAGGACCTGGATCGATGAGTTCGTGATGATCGGGATACCATACGGAGATCTGAGGAAGTCGCCCACATCTTGGGTGATGGTGGCAAGACCAAGGTAGTACTTACGGCCGCGTTTTGCCAAACTAAAGAGGAATGACGCCGTGTCATCTGATTTCATCATGATCCACGCCTCATCCACCACCAAAAGACGCTTCTTGAGGTTGCGGCGTACGGCGTTCCAGATGTAATGCATGACAAGATACATCGCCACAGGCTTCAGGTCATCCTCCATGTCGCGGATGGAGAAAACCACGAACTTCTTGTTGATGTCGACGTTACTCGGTTGATTGAGGAACCCGGACCAGCTTCCCTTAGTGAACTTTGTGAGCTTCTGGAGGATGCTTCCCGCTCCTTCCATCCCCGCCAAAACAAGCTCGAAGTCAGAAAGAAGCGGCGGCTCAATGGATGAGAAGTCGGTTTCCGTGCCGATGTCTTTGAGGGCGTACGTTTCCGTGATCGCGCGGTCAATGATCGCGTCTTCTTCGGGGGTGAGGCCGCCTAACATGATGCGGAAGAGGCCCACGAGGTTGATCGTATTGGAGCGGAGCACGTCGGCGGGGGTTTCATCCGGGCCGACGGGAGGCAGGTCAAACGGGTTGATGTGGTGCTCGGAGTTAAGGGACACATTGAAATATCGCCCCCCGGTCGCTTCTGCGAGATATTCATATTCACGTTCAGGGTCAATGACGATAACGTCGGTGTCGAACATAAGCGAGCGAAGGATCTCAAGCTTTGTGGCGAATGATTTACCCGAGCCTGACTTTGCAAAGATGATGGAGTTGTAGTTCTCAAGAGAGAATCGGTCAAAGAGTACGAGGGATGCGTTGTGACGGTTGATGCCGTAGAGGATGCCGTTGTCTGAGGTGAGGTCGAATGATACAAAAGGGAAAATACTTGAGAGGGGTTCTGAGTTGAGCTTGGTATTAACCCCGAGCTCGTCTTTGTTGACCGGCAAGATGCTGCGGAACCCTTCTGACTGCTGGAAGAGTGCCGGGCGGACGTACACCATATGGGACTCGAGGATCGAGCGCATCTCCCCTTCCGCTTTCCTCAGGTCTTCTTCGTCATCACCATACAATGCAATGTAAATACCGACATCAAAGATCTTTTCCTGGGCCTGCTGAAGGCGGTCGCGGAGATCCTCTAAGTCTTGATATGCGGTATCAAGCTTGGGGTCGCGCACAAATCCACGTTCGGCACGGTCATTGATGGTGCTTTGAACACCGGCGACCTTCTTCTGGAATTGCTTCAATATCTCGGCCGTGTCTACGGGGTGTACAAAGATCGCGATGTCAAAGACGCGGCCGAGGTTGATGATGGGAGAGAACCAGCTATCCGAGAGGGTGCGTGGGTATGAGGTGATAAAGAATGAACGAACCAGCTTCTCCCCCAACGCGATCTCTTTGGACCCGATCTTGAGCGCCGAAGGAGCGATGATGTCCTCAAGCCCCAAGCTGCTATCAGCAAGCAGTTCGCTCGGGATCACGGAAGCGATAGGATCCGCCATAGCGTCTTTCTTTTTGAAAATATCCAGAATACTCATGCTTTGACGGGCTTTTCCACTTCGCCCGGATTAAAGATCTTGTAGTAAAGCTCGGTAACGGCCTCGGTCCCCAAGGGCTCCACGCGCACCCCGGTACGCCCGAGGCCTTGGCGCACGATATTTGCGCGCTGTTCGAGCTGAGAACGCGACTCCTCAAACGCTTCGTCACTGAGTTCTTGCGCTGTTTGCTTCTGTTCTCCTCCACGGAGCCCGCGCATGATGCCCTGTATCGGCGCGGCGAGTCCTCCATACGGAACAATAACAAAGAATGTTTTTGTCATGATACCCTGGTTCTCGGTCAATTTTCGCACGTAGTCTATGTATTCTTTGATCTGAATACGCATCATTTCATTTGTTTCTTGGCCGAGGCGGTCTGATAGGGTGGAAAGATAGGGGCGAATGTCCAAGCGGCGTGACTGAATGAAGATCTGCACTGAAAAATCGAGACTGTTAAGGAAATTTTGGAACTGCATGATGATCGCCATTTGCTCATCAGATGACTTGAGCGCGAAGTTGACGGAAGAAGCCAACAGGATCAGGCGCAATTCGCCGTTCTTTAAGATCACGATACCATCGCGGATCTCTTTGATGGGGATGAATTCCTGTGCTGATTTTGAAGAAATTGCCATACGTTAATTTTCTGATTTTTTCCCCACATCAAGGCTCCACGACGCGTTGCTTAATTTTCCATGAGAAACCCCGGGGACGGAAAGGAGGGGTGCTCGTTTGCGGATCGTATCAAATGGTTGTGCCTGCGCGGGGGTCTGTGGAGATTTCTTCCATGTATACAGTTTGCCCCGGAAATAGTATTTTACGGCCGACTCAAGCACTTCGGCAAATGGCCGGCCGAATTTCTCCTTTGGGTAGAATGCGAGCGCCAAGCCGAGACCGGCAAATGCTAATCCAATAAGCATGTTGAACGGGAAAAAGTGGACAATCACGTATGCTGCGTACCCCGTTCCTCCCCCACCAAGAAGAAAGAGGAATTGTTTCCAAGTAAAAGGACCGATGACTTTATCCTCAAAGTCGATGAATTGAGGAACGTGAAACTCCATAGAGAAAGTATATCACATCATCCGCGCACCACGACGCACTATGCTGTGGGTTCGCGGTAGGGATCCGCGCCTGCGGATGAGCCGGGTGATGGTGGCATGGAGGGTGCGTTGCCGGTGGACGATGGCATGGTGAACACACGCTTGAGCTTCTCCTCAAAGATACTCGCGGGCATGTCTGCCGGTGCAGGAGTAGGCGGAGGCGTGGGAGGGGTCGGTACGACGTAGGTGGTTGGGGTGGCAGACACGGAGCTTTCTGCGGCAAGTTCTTTTTCGCAGAGCTCTTTTAGTGACGCACGCGTCACAGGATGCACAAGCGCAAGCGTGTCAGCAGAGATCTTTTGGGCGAGTTCCTCCGTCAGCCCAAGTCGCTCTCGTACTTCCGTGACGTAATCTTCTTCATGAGAAAGCCCGACAAGGACAAGGATAAACTCAAGGAGTAGCCCGCCTGACTGCTCTTCGTTCAATTCGTTTTGGGAAGCAATATTTTTTACCGGGTCTGCCCATGATGCACCTGTCACGTAGTCATGCGCGGCCTGGGGAAGAAGGGCGATGCGGTCTTTTATGAGAGTAAGTGTTTCAGGGTTCATGGTGTTAATGGACAGCTTTATTAAGGGGTAGGAGGATTCGGACTGGCGGGTGCGGGTTGTCGCTCGTTAAATTTCTTGAGTTCATCAAGGATGTCTTGCATTGTTGTATTGGTATCTTTTGTTGGGTCACCGGTGCTCTTTCGCTTAGGCGCCGTACCCGTACGGATCCTGTTGGCAGCGTCTCGTGCGGTGCGACCACTATGGGTTGGGTTTAAGATAAGGTTTATGGCGTACCCCGCGCCAGATCCTCTTCCTTCTGCGACGTTTGCGTAGTTACTGCGTCGCTCTTTGTTTTTGTCCGCAACGGCCTTCGCCGCCGCGTCTTTCGCGGCTTTTGTGCGCGCAACTTCTTGTTGTGCCGCGGCGCTTGTATCTCCAGCAGCGACTGCATCCTGTGCCATTTTATGTTCTGCATCCGCGCGGTTCTTTTCTCGCATAAGATCTTCAGACGGACTTACTTCAAGTGATTTTGCGTACGCGAGCTCTCTTTCAGTCTGCGTATCGCGTGCCGCTTTGAAACCACCCTTCTTTCCTTCCCCGAGGTTTAAGCCGGCACTTTTATCAGCAAGTTTACCGGCGGCAGTCGTGCGGAAGTCCATACTCCCCTCAGCAGTTCCTTTTGTGAGAGTAAGTTCACGGCGTGCAATAAACCCACCAAGGCCTTTCTTTGAAGCACGCTCTTGGATCGTCCCCTTGTCGAGACGGTTTTGCGCCAAGCGCCCAATGGTGGAACGTCCTGCAAGTGCTGTGGCCCCAAGCGCACCCCCTGCGACCATACCAAATCCTTTCTGTGCCCAACTGGCGACGTGGCCGCCGATCTCGTCACTCAACTTTTTCGTTGTCTTGAGGGCAAAGAGGATAAACCCAACAAGAATTCCCGTTTTGATGGAGACTTCAACAATGATATCAAGGATGCCGTTGGCTGGGGTTGTTGGGGGGCTCACCTGCTGCACAGCTTGACCAGTGGGGGTTGCTTGGACCAGTGCTTGTCCAGACGGAGTAGGGGCTGAAGGGCATGACGATATGATCGTGACACCACCAGCAGCGGTACGAGCATTTTGTGCAGAGACACAGGATGCTCGATCAGCAAAAGAAGGACACAAAGTCTGGCTACCCCCCATGTTGTAACAGTACTGATAGCTATCCCCTGTTGCTCCAAAAGAAACTACAGGGAACAAGATTGTTACAAAGAGGATCGAAATAATTGAGAGAATTTTTTTCATGGTGTTATAGCGAGAAGAGGCCACTCCCAAGGATAAAGGTAGCAAGGTAGAGGAAGAAAAGGAATACGGGAGCGACCAAAAGCGCGTTGGTGAGCATCCCCCACCACGATGCCCCGCCGATCGCTTTATTTGCCGCCGGCAGGACCATACCAATGAAGGCAAGCGGTGAGAAGATCATCAGCACCCAAATGCTGACCAAGCGACCAAGCATAAGGAACGCCGCAGAAAAGAGCACATAGGCAAGAACGAGGTTGATCACCATTGCGGCCAAGAAGACGATAATGAGCGTGAAGATATTGCCATTATGCTTAGGACCTATCCATTCTTGGTAGCTGTGTACCCCCACGATCCTTTCAGGGTTTACGCTGCTCGTGATCCTGGTGGAGATGCTGTGCGCTTCAAAGCCGCTTGTTGCCGGCATCCCGCGGACCTCCATCGCACTGCCGCCGATCAAGTTATAAAATTGATAGGCGGCGAGGTTGGACACATCAACGAGCACCTGCGCGAAGAAAAGACTGAAGTTCATAAAGAGTGCCGCAACCGCAATAAGTGCCACGCGCTTCTTCCACCCGTCTTCCCTCCCCAAGATGGTATTGATGGCGATATAGAGCAGGAGGAAAATGAAAACAATATTAAAAATATCACGCACCGCACCCCATCCGCTGTGCACAAAGGGTGCATTGATGACCGTGCTGTTCAGTGCATATGCCGTGAATGCGTCAAATATGGTGCCTCCTATCACAAGGATCCATGTGGAGGGGACGTAAAAAAGAGCATATACAACCACCCCTAAACACTGGCTGACAGACGAGTCGCCCCATACCCCGCAATCCAATTTAAAATCATCGGACTCTGGTGCTGCCGCGGCTTGCGCCGGAGCCGCAGGAGACGATCCTGAGTTTGTGGAGGGCGCGCTGCCGGTGCTCGTTGTCGGCACTACAGAAAATGGCGCGGGGGCGGGAGCCGCTTGGATGGGATTAATGATTGAGCTCAGTGGGTCGTTTTGTGGCTGGAATGGAACAGCTTGGGCAAAGGAAAACGACGGGATGATCGTTGCGGCGAGAAGGAATGTGAGAAGGAGCTTTTTCATGTCGTTATGGGAGGACTATGGTGGTGGATGTAGAGTACTGGGTATTTTGGGTTGCCTGTTTGATGGCGTTCACCCCTTGGGTGATGTTTGATGCTTGGGTGTTGGCATTTCCGATCGTGCCCTGGATCGCGTTATTGATACCTGAGCTTAATGGCTGGAGGATGTTTTGGGTGAAGAGGCCTTCCGCTTGGGTGAAGATACGGTCGAGCGCCGTGTTCATAACCGCTACAACGAGCTCATTGATCTTGTCGATGCTCTCCAAGCGGCGCAGGCCACTCGTGAGGGCGGTGTCAACCTGGTTCTTGATGACCGACCCCGGAGTAGTGGTGATACAGTTGCCGCTTGAGCAGTCCTTCTGCCCTTGGTAGCCGTTGTTCCAGTTGGCTTCATCGCGGGCGGCCTGTGCCGCGTTGTATCGGGCGATAGCGGCACGCTCCCCATAGATCATCTTACCCGAGAAGGCGTTGGCACTTGGGTCCGTTGTGCCGGCAAGGTAGCCGCTCCAGCCATCCTGCTCAATGGAACGAAACCCTTGACCTCCGGTGAAGGGGCAGGTGGCGCTACCTCCCCCGTAACCGGTCGTACCATAGCGGGCCTGGTTCTCTATGGTTGCGGCGACAATGTCGTTACTACCGCCGGTATTAGTGTTTTGGTACACCACTGATCCATCAGGATTTACCCACGGAGCTGCCGTTGCGCCGTTGTTGCCCGTGGTGTAGCAGGTGTTTGACTGGCGGATCTGGTTGCTGACACCAAGGGATTGTTCAATGTTGATATTATGGAGAAACCCTTGAAGGTCGGTGATGTAGAGAGGGCTGCCATTGAGGGCCGTGCTCACGGAGGTAATAATGGTTGAGGTGAGCTGGTCAATGACGGACTGCGCGGCAAGGTGCGCAAGGCCGTCAAGTCCAAAAACCTTGCCAAGATCAAGGTTTTTTTGGGCGTTGATCATGAAGTCGTTCGTCGGGACGAAGAGAGCATCGGCTCGTGTGGGAGCAAATGAAAATGCAAGGCAAAGAATGATGCCGGCGAGAGGAATGCGCGAGTGTGTGAATGAAGTGGTGGGGTGTGCTTTCTGCATGATCTGCGTTGTTACTGGCTCGCCTTCCTAAATACGGCTCCGGGTTCGTCTTGAGAAAATAAAACTTTATGTTGAATGAAAAGATCTGCCATAGAGAGAACCGTTACAAAGGTGTCGTTGAATGCCTGGGTGTAGGTGGTGATGCCGACTGTTCCCCGGAGGCCATCAGTGAATACACTTTGAATATCGATAAGCGCGGCACCCATCTGTGAATAGTCGTTGATGAGCTTGAGATGGATGTCGGCAAATGCACGGGGGACCGCGATCTTTGTCATGTCTTCCGCAAGGTGCCGGTACGCGCTGGCGTTGGGGGCGAGCGCTGCGAGCTCGGCAGCGCTTTTGTCGGCGAAAGCTTGTTTCATGATGGCGATCTCGTCCGTGGTGTAATTTTTTGTATATGTTGCAAAGAGCGCCCCCAACGCATTCCCAAAGGCGCGGTCTTCTGTGGCGCCGTCTTCTACAACCACGAGATCCGCGAGTGTGTAGACAGTGGCCGGGGTTGTTGAGGCGGTCAGCTTAGTTGCCGCGTCGGCGGCAACTTGCGCGCGCTCCTCGGCGGTCAGCTCCTGACCGGTCTCTTGGCGTGCGGTGAGGTAGGTAGTAAGCAGATCGTCGGCGGCCTTGGTGGTAATGTTGTCAGGAGAAGAAAGGGCGGTACCCTTTGGGAGCGTATTTGACCAGGAACCACTTGCAGTTCCTGTGTCGTTTGGCCGCGCGAAGGTGGGCTCTGTCTTACGAGACACCAAAAATATGCCCCAGAGGCCAAGCGCCGCGAGGATCAAGATGCCGAGTATCAACGCGCTCTTTCGTGGCAGATATTTCAAGGTTTTCTAAGTTAAATTATACCAAACTCTTTGCTCTTTCAGTATATCATGCGGCGTGCGCTCTGTGGATAAGTACAGCGAGGTTATGCCGTGCGTGATACACTGTCAAAATAATGAGGAACGGATTTTTTAGGACAATTGTTGCTTTGATCACAGTGGCGGTTTGCGCGACATCCACTCCAGCAAGCGCCGAGACATTCTCACGCAATCTCAGGCAAGGAGACCAAGGAGCTGATGTAAAAGCCCTGCAGGTGTTCTTAAACACTTATCCTGAAACAAAAATTGCCGATACTGGGCCGGGGTCACCCGGGAGTGAAACGGATTATTTTGGCTCGCTCACCAAAAACGCCGTCATTAAGTTTCAAGAGAAATACGCGGCGGATATCCTTGCTCCCAATGGTCTTTTGGCCGGCACGGGCTTTGTGGGGGTGTCCACACGCGCTAAAATGAACGCCCTTGCCTCTGTTGAAATAACAGACCAAAGTACAACCACAGGGACGGTGCCACTAGCGCTTCCCACAGAGGGACAAACCGCGAATGATCTTGTTTTTGTGATGTACCCTTCACAATATTCAGGAGCTGCCGGCACAAGCCTCTCTGTTTTGGGTGGAGGATTTACGGCGACGAACAACACCGTCCACTTCGGAGACAGATATGCGGTTGAAGGAGTGCCCTCGGGAAATACTTCAACACTCAACTTTACTGTTCCTAAAGCAATTCCTTTCGGCAACTATTCACTCTCTGTGACAAATAGTAACGGAACAAGTAGTAAAGACGCCTTTTTTATCGTAATTGATCCGGATGTTCCTGAACCGACCATTTCCTCGGTCTCCCCCACCTCGGGGCGCAATAACACGAGCGTGACGATCACGGGTACCGGATTTACCCCCACGGGGAATGTTCTGAGAACGAGCCAAAAGATCTACGAAGATGTTGTTTCTCCCGATGGCAAGACGATCACTTTCACGATCACCTTCCCGCTCGATACTCCTCCCGGGATAACGCGGGCACCGATAGAGCTCCCCTATTGGTTCTATGTGATCAACACGCATGGAGTGAGCGGCCCCGGACACTTCACGCTGGAGCTTTAATGCATTAGAATAGAGCGTATGAATCTTCTTGCTTCACGAGATAAAAAATTAACGCGGAAGACAAAAATTATTGCGATCATCCTTATCACGATCTCTATTGTGGGAGGGGCATTCTTCTTCGCAAAGAAAGTAATGGGTTTGGGGGTCTTTGTTTTCGGCGGGCCTATCGTGTGGGTAGATTATTGTACGTGCAGCGGAAACATGCGACTTACGATCGGGCCACCTGTTCCCGGGAGGTATGTTTTTCAACCGGGAGCAAGTATGCTCTACCTGTTCTATCAAGTGTACCGACCGGGACCATGGACGCTTGGCGGGGGAACAGCCGGAGGGTCTTGTTCAATTTATGTTGGGACCGGGTGTGCGACGCTACCGACAAGCGGTACTATTCGCATGATCGGCACGTCGCTCTGATTTTTTAAGATAACGTTTTTACAAGACACAGCCACTTCGGAAGCTCCACATCTTCCGCGCGAGCGTTGGGGTCGATACTGCATTGCGCGAGCGATGAGGCAAGACGTTCTCCAAAGAGTGATTTTAAATTTCCGCCAAGCTTCTTTCGTTTGTGCGCGAAGGCGGCATGAACGATATCAAAAAATCTTTTTTCTTGAGCGTTCGTGGAGAAATTTTTTCGTGAGATATTTTCAATGAGGAGAATTGCCGAGTCGACTTTTGGTGCCGGAGAAAAAGATGCGGCAGAAACTTTTTTGATATATCGTGGAGTGCCGTATGCTTTGACCGCGAGCGAGAGAATACTTTCTTTTTTTGAACGAGCGATACGATCTGCCACCTCGTGCTGCACAAGGAGCACCG
>MHUS01000011.1:12633-15109 GCA_001823505.1 Candidatus Yonathbacteria bacterium RIFCSPHIGHO2_01_FULL_51_10
AGTACGGAATGTTGGCAACAAGAACATACGATCCGGCGGAAAGTCCGAGTGTAGATATGTCGGTCGTGAGGACGTCGCCTTCGTGGAGCGTGAGGTGCTTGTTCTTGATCTCGCCCGCGAAGGTTTCTTTGAGGAGCGGAATGAGACGAGCATCTTTCTCGATCGCGATGACGTGCTCGGATCGCGCAAGCAGTGCGCGCGTGAGAACGCCCTTCCCGGGGCCGATCTCTAAGATGGTGTCGGTTGCAGAAATATGTGCAGCATCGGCGATCTCTTCAGTGGCCGACTGAGAGTTGAGAAAGTTTTGCCCGAGAGATTTTTTGGCGTTCATTCCTGGCATAACAAAAGATACTATTCAAGATAAATTATTTTCCCGGTGAACTCCCCTTCTCCGATCGGGTCGGATACTTCCTCGGTGTACGCGGCATCAAGATCGGTGAGAAACTCCGATGGAGTATTCACCTGGCGCGCGCCGAAAATGGTGCGGAGTGATGCGTACGTGAGAAATAATTTTTTCTCCGCGCGGGTGAGCGCGACATAAAAAAGGCGACGCTCCTCCTCGCGCTCCTCCATGGAACCACCCGACGACCCCATGCGGTGATGCGGGAAGAGGTCTTGTTCAAGCCCCGTGATGAACACATAGGGGAACTCAAGTCCCTTTGCGGCGTGAATGGTCATCAATTTCACGGCGTCATCATTGCGCTCGAGGGAGTCTTGGTCGGAGGCAAGTGCGGCATCGGCAAGGAGATGCCCCACGCCTTCTTCCGGTGGGAGTGCGTCGTACTTGGTGGCGAGCGTTACGAGCTCGCGAATGTTCTCAAGGCGCTCTTTGTCCTCTTCGGTGCCGGCACGCAAATGCGCTTCAAGCCCGCTTTCACGGATCACGAACTTGATCGTCTGTGAAACAGTTTCTTTTCCCGCAGTTTGGCGGATCGATTCCAAAAGTTCTCGCAACACAGAAACGTTTTTGCGCAGCGCGGGAGTAAGTAGATGTTCTTGCCCTGAGAACATCTTTGCGAGGGTGACCTTGCCGATGCCGCGCGGTGGGACGTTCACGATCCGTTTCGTGTCGGATAGAGATGCGGGGTTGAGCGCTGCACGCACAAACGAGAGGACATCCTTGATCTCTTTGCGTTCAAAGAATCTGACACCGAGAACTTGGTACGGCACACTCTTGGCGAGGAATGCTTCCTCAAGGGCGCGCGACTGGAAGTTTGCGCGATAGAGTACCGCAATGTCGCGCGGAGAAGTGCCTGACGCGATGAGCTCTGCGGCAGTGCGCGCGACATAGGCCGCTTCGTCAGCTTCATCGTACGCGCCATAGACGCTGATCTTTTCTCCCTCAATATTTTTTGTAAAAAGCGTCTTATCTTTCCGAGCGACATTTTTTTTGATCGCGTCATTTGCGGCGGCGAGGATCGTTTGTGTCGAGCGATAGTTCTCTTCGAGGAGGATGACGCGTGCGTCCGGGTAATCCTTCTCGAAGTTCATGATGTTCTTGAGGTTCGCCCCGCGCCAGGTATAAATATTTTGGTCCGTGTCCCCCACCACGCAAATATTGCGATGCTGTGCGGAGAGGAGTTTGGAGAGTTCGTATTGCACGCCGTTGGTGTCTTGGTACTCGTCAACATGAACATGCGTCCACATGTTTTGGTAGCGCGTCCTGACATCAATGTCATCGCGGAGAAGTAACGCCGTTTTTAAAAGTAGGTCATCAAAGTCGAGCGCCCCCTCACGCTTGAGGATCTCTTCGTAGCGTTCCCACACGCCGGAGACGATGCGCGGGAAGTAGTCGTTCCCTGCTGTGTCTGCATATGCGCGTGCGGTGACGAGTTCGCCTTTTTGCCGCGAGATCGTGGTGAGGATCCGTCCCGGTTCGAATTGTTTCGGATCGAGGCCGCGGTCTGCGAGCGCTTCTTTTATTGCGCGCGTTGCATCGTCCTTGTCAAAGATCGTGAAGTGCTTCGCGATGCCGAGGCGTTCGCTCTCGCGGCGGATAATAAAAACTCCCAACCTATGAAACGTGCTGACGAACGGTCGGCGCGCACCTGAGTAGCGTTGTGCAGTGTCGCTTTCAAGAAGTGCGGCGACTCGTTCTTCCATCTCGCGTGCCGCTTTGTTGGTGAACGTGATGGCAAGGATCGATTCCGGCGCAACGCCCTCTTTAATGAGGTGCATGATGCGGTGCGTGATGGTGCGCGTTTTGCCTGTCCCCGCGCCGGCAAGGATCATGAGCGGGCCGGTCGTGTGAGAAACTGCGTCGCGTTGCGCTTGGTTGAGTCCCTTGAGATGATCGTCATTCATCACGGCACTATACCACAAAATAAAGGGTATTACCCCCGAGCTCACGCTCTGGGTATTAACTCTAAACCCTTTGATTGCTCCTCGGCTCGGAAGCGCAAGAACGAAGTTCTTGCACTTCACTCGCTCTACGTCGCAAAGAAAACCGCCGGAGGAAGCGACGCTTCCTCCGGCG
>MHUS01000011.1:15189-25143 GCA_001823505.1 Candidatus Yonathbacteria bacterium RIFCSPHIGHO2_01_FULL_51_10
TCTACGTCGCAAAGAAAACCGCCGGAGGAAGCGACGCTTCCTCCGGCGGTTTTCTTGAATTGTCTGCTCGCAATGTTTTTACTCCGCCATCGCTTTGACCTCCGCGATCACCTTTTTTGTTTCGTCCGCGACGAAGGCGTTGAAGTCGGGGATCTTTGAAGAAAGAAATTCAAGCGTCTTCCGTTCGTCACCTCCTTCGGCGATAGTACCGAATAGTTCCTGATCCTCGGGAGAAAGTTTTTCCAATGCGGCGATCGCGACACCGCGCATGATGTTCTCTCCTACGCTTGCAAGGAGTGAGTCCTGCATGTCGTGCGGGAGATCTTCGATCTCCAGTTCTTTAACGGCAACTGCTCGTGCTGATGGGTGCATATACGTTATTCATTACCTGTTAAAAAGCGACTCGGCCGCCGTTCATCCACACGCGCCCACCTGCGGCGTTGATCGCGCGCGCGAGGAACCGCCCCGCCCCTTCGTCATGGGAAGGTTTGATGCCGGTGCGCTCCATGATCGCCTTGAGAACAGCACGAACGCGTTCTGTTGTGGCGTCATGAGAGATTATGGGGAACTCAGAATTCCCCATAAGGGCCTCCTGCCGGTAGATAAGGTTCCATGCCGATTGGTTACTCAAGAGATCCCACTCAGAACTACTTTCTCCCGGCGCCCAGATGTGGCCGTCGGATGATGGGTAGGCGTAGTTGAGGAGGCTTTCAAATGAGTGGCGTGCCTGCTCGTTGAGTGGAATATCCGCAACCATGTATTCGGACGACGGTAGGTGTTCGGCAACCGTAGCTACGGGATGTTCAGTGATGTTGAAAGAACCGGCGGTATCCTCGGGAGTAAGACCGGGAATGCGGGTCGGATCGACATCATAGGGAATGGCGTGCTCGCCCTCAGGGATATTTACGGCATGTTCTGTTGCGTGCGGAAGGGCACTCTCATGCGAGAGCGTTCCGTGAAATGCCTGCGCCTTCTCGATCGCATGGTCCATGAAGGCCTTGTCCCCCATCACCTTTGAGAGGTCAATGTGGTCGCCGGGGTGGATGAGGTCAATGTTTCCGCTTGGGAATAATGCGTTGAACTTTTCAGGAGATTCGTGTTGTAACGCGCTGAACTTATTTTTGATCTCGTCGGTGAGGTAGACCTGCTGATCATGCGAGAGATTGTCAAACGCATGGTGCTCCGCGAGGTTGCCCTTGATGATGTTCCACAGATTTTCTCCTGGCGTGACCTTGTGAACCATCTCGCTTGACGCATCTTGCGCATGATCAACAAGATCAGGGGCTGCCGGTGTTCCTTCAGTCGCGGTGTTTATATACGGCGCCCAGCCCTCTCCTTTTGGCGCCTCTACAAATCCCGGTGGCGGCACATTATCTACAGAAAAAGCTCCTTCAAAGCCGGGAGGTGTTGGGGTGGGGGCGTTTCCCGCTTCATATAATTTCTCCAATGTTTCTTTGAGAGAGGTGATCTTTGCAGAGGCATGCTCAATTCCTTCTATAACATATCCCCCACCTCCTACTAATGCACCGAGCATGAGAGCAATGCGCCGGTCGCGTGTTTCTTGAAATTCGGGACGCGTCCATCCGGTACGCTCATGGCGGTGCTGAAGGAATGCCTCCACGGTAACAGCGGTCGCTGCTCCTGCGAGTAGGCGACGAACACCAATTCCCGTCGCAAACACCGCACTAAGTGCTCCGGTAGAAAGCAGCGCTCCTCCTGCGAGCGTGATGCCGAGGGCCACCTTGTACGGCAAAGGAATTTTCTGGTATTTCTGACCCCAACGTTTAATGAATTCAAACGTTTTCTCCTCAAACTTTTCCTTAACTTTCGCTTCCTGACTCTCTTTTTGCTCCTCTGCCGCTGCGGTCAGCTTCAAAAACCTCTCGCGGATGGCACCGTCCTTTCCCTCAATGGTGTTTAAAATACGATCTGCTTGCTCGGGATCATGGGCATGGATCTTGCGAAGGGCCTCGTCAAAGCGATTGCCGCGCGCTTCTTGTGCAGGTGCGCTCACCACGGTCTTGTCGCCGGGCATTTTGTTGTTTCCCGTGAGATCCTCGCGGAGACGAACAAGCTTATCAAGCCACGCTTGTTCTTCAGGGGTCGGGTTAGCGGGAGCAGACTTTATGAATCCATCGATTTCCTTCAAGCGTTCTGCTACGGTTTTTTCCTGAGCAGAAGAATTTGCCGCTTTTATGTGTGCCTCTGCGGCGGCAGTGGGGTCAAACGTTTGGATGTCGTCCTCCATGTCCATAACCGGAATATGGGTGGGGGCCGTGTCGGGTGTTTGTCCTTGAGCATCGGCTGCTTTGGTGTGTGCCTCTGATGCCGCGCGCGGGTCAAATTCATGCACGGGAACATCGGCGTCTTGTACCGGAACTTGGACAGGCTTTGGTTCAGTCATAGTTTGTTTATTATCGCTTGCCAGAGGTTCATTCGCAAGCGGTTGGGGAGGTGTTGCATGTATTTGGCCACTCATGCGGCGCGCTCCAAGCCAGTATTGTGGAGCGGAACGCATAACAGCATCAGAGGGAAGCTCTCCTCCTGGTTGTACGTCGTATTCTCTTGTGACAGCCTGGCCTCTGATCGTCCTCCATCCGTCCGGCTCCTCATCCCACCCGTACCGCGCGGCAGTCTCGGCTTCCAACTGGGCGACGTCCCCACGCTCCTTTTTAAGTGCGCGGAGTTCTTTAGTGATCCTCGCGCGGTCTTCATCGGAGATCTCGCCCTTAAGAAGGACCTCGTTGCCTTTAATTTTACCGTCAACTCGTGCCTCCCAGGAAAGGATCTCGTTGAGCTCTTTTTCAGACCCCTCGTCTTCGGTGGGCTCTTTGAGGAGCATTGAAATCTCACGATCTACCGGGTCTAAGGGAATAACATTATGCTCAATCTTCCGTGCTCCGGCCGCGACCGCAAGTCCCTCGCCCGGCTCTCCGGGGCGCCATGAGGAAATATCGCCGGGCTTGAGAGGGGTGCTCATAAGGAATCAAAGAATAATCTAAGTATAGGGTAACAAGCCAAGAAAAGAAACAAAAAACAAAAAACTGTAATAAAATTATACCACAATTTAGTCCTTTTTGTCAAAAAAATACACCACACCGGTTATCCACAGGACACGTTGACTCCCCCACCTTTGCGGGGTACCCTTGTATCTATCCCCGGGGTATGGGGTCGGTTGGTGTTCAACCGTATACCTCGAGTCGCCAAAACCCCCTCCGCCCTTTGGAACTGGAAGCATATACCCGGTAAACCGCACACAAAGACTTCCAAAAGGCGCAAATAAAGGCTTATTTTAACTAATCCGATCAATACCGGCGAACCACTGTCTCGTTTCGCCCGCCGGTCCATAGGGGTAACGATCCGCAAGGTTTTCATGGGAAAACCCATTATTCTCGTGCTTTGTATGGGTCTTTTCACCTTCCCCGTCCTCCGCGCCGATGCGGGGATATTCTCATTCTTTACGGGCATTTTTGGGCAGAGTGATACGATTCAAGCTGAAGAAAAGACCACATCCCAGACCGTCGCCCTCCTCTCTCCGGTGCCGAGCCCCAATCCGCAGTTTGGCAAAGGGGGCGGTGATATTAACATCATTGACGATTCTGCCCTTCTCCCCGACATTGGCCCTTCAGGAACAGCGAGTGACACAGAGGTGATTCAAGGATCAGTAGAGCAGATCATGGCTTATACCGTGCGCAAAGGGGATACGCTCACAGGAATCGCAAAAATGTTTGGTGTAACGTCCAATACAATAGTATGGGCGAACGACCTTTCCTCAAAAACTCTTAAAGAAGGGCAAGAGATCACGATCCTTCCCGTTTCAGGTGTGCGTTACACGGTAAAGAAAGGAGACACCGTTGCGGGAATCGCAAAGAAGTTCAAAGGAGACGCAGGAGAGATCTCAAGTTTTAACAATATTGACAACGGGACTCTTGTTGCAGGGATCTCAATAATCATTCCTGATGGCATTATTCCGGAAACCACTCAGACACCTACGTCGTCGAGCCGCTTTACCTACTCACCTTCCAACGAGACGCCGAATGGCTACTACGTGCGTCCGCTATCCGGTGGACATAAAACTCAAGGGATCCACGGGTACAACGGTATTGATATTGGTGCACCAATGGGAACACCGGTATATGCGGCCGCGGGGGGCGAGGTAGTTATTAGTAAGTATAGCGCTGGAAATCCGTGGTTTGGCGGTTATGGAAATTACATTGCCATCAAGCACAGTAATGGTACGCAAACAGTATACGGCCACTTAAGTCAGGTACGTGTGTCGGTCGGCGAACACGTGAGTCAAGGAGAAGTGATCGGGGCGGTAGGAAATACCGGCCGCTCAACAGGAACACATCTTCACTTTGAAGTTCGTGGCGCCAAAAACCCTTTCTAAATTTAACGTCTAGATAACATCCCTAAAAGGTCGAACACAAACCCCGCTCCAAACAAGCGGGGTTTGTGTTGCGCTCCACAACCGATCTTTTCTAAACTAAGGCCTGAAGCTTCGGGCGATACTGAAGCGCCTCAAGAATATGCTGCTCTTCTACCGAGGGGCTTTTCTCAAGGTCGGCGATCGTGCGGGCGACAGAGAGTGTGCGAAAATATGACCGCGCCGAGAGGGATAATTGTGTTGCGGCTTGTTGGAGAATTTTTTCTGCGCCGGCACTCACCTTTGCCTGGGGTAGTGTTTTGGTGCTGAGGCGTGCCGATGAACCTCGCCCTGCTTGCAAGCGGTACTCGTGTGCGGCATCAACACGGCTCCTCACTGCGGCGCTTGGCTCCGCGCTGACACTTGCCGAGCCGAGCTTTTCGTATTCGATACGCGGCACTTCGATCCACAGGTCGATGCGGTCCATGATAGGCCCTGAAATCTTGCGGGTGTATCGGCCGACGGCTATTGGTGGGCATACGCAGTCCTCGCCGCTCCCCCGCTTGCCACACGGGCAGGGATTCATGGCGGCAACAAGCAAAACATCCGCCGGGAATACTTCGGACCCTTTGGCACGCGCGACAGAGACAATGCGGTCTTCGAGGGGTTGGCGAAGGGATTCTATGACGCGACGGTCAAACTCCGGGAATTCATCAAGGAAGAGTACACCGCGATGCGCGAGGGTGATCTCGCCGGGGCGAGGGACTGAGCCGCCACCAACAATGGCAGAATGAGATGACGTGTGGTGTGGCGCACGGAACGGTGGCTCGGTGAGCAGTGTTTGCAGTGTGCCGGCAACGGAATGAATGCTGTTCACTTCGATCAATTCGTCGAAGGAAAGCTGCGGAAGAATACCTGCAAGAGCGCGTGCAAGCAGTGTCTTGCCGGAACCGGGTGGTCCCCACATGGCGATGTTATGCCGGCCCGCCGCCGCGATCTCAAGTGCTCGCTTCGCGCTTTCTTGTCCTCGAATGTCTCGGAAATCGATCGAATGCTCGGTTGAGGAGCGGATGAGGTTCGTTGTCGCCTGTGCAGTGAGCGGACGATAAGTTTCTTTTTTAGTATCAAGATGGCGCACGGCATCACGAAGCGTGCGCACGCCGTACACGGCGATGCTCTCAATGAGCGCGGCTTCCTCTGCGTTACTCTCCGGTACATACAGTTCGGTAAATCCGGCCGTAGCGGCATATGCCGCAATGGTAAGCACGCCTTTGATGGGACGAAGTGTTCCATCGAGGGCAAGCTCGCCCAAAAATAATTTTCCCTTGGGATCGAATGAAGCATCTCCGGACGCAAGAAGGTAGGAAAGCGCGATCGGCAGATCAAAAAGCGGCCCCTCCTTTTTTATATCGGCAGGGGCGAGAGAAATAACAACCTTGCGGTTGGAAAGTTTGGGCGATTTGAACCCCGAGTTTTTTATGGCGGAGCCCACGCGATCACGCGCTTCCTCGACCGCTTTGTCGGGAAGACCAACAATGGCGAATGCATGAAGCCCTTTGGAAAGATCGGTTTCGACGAAAACAGTTCGAGGAGAGAGACCCGCGATCTGTGCCGAATATACCTGGGCGAACGACATGAGATTGAGATGGAGCGCTATCCGTTGAGGTGCGCCATGCACGTGGTTGCGGCCGGGTTTGCTTCAAGACGCGCTTCTTCGATTGGCTCATTGCACACCGTGCAGGTGCCGTAGGTATTGGATTCGATTCGCGTAAGCGCATCGGTGATCTCATTGAGGCGTTCCTCAAGCTCGGTCTCCACGGCGTTGCGTCCTTCGAATTCCTCAACCTCCTCGGCTACCTCTGAAGGATCTGCCCATTGGACATCAATGGGGGGCGGTGTAGGTTGCCAATCACCCGGTGTGTCAGGGTTGCGACGACCGACAGTCAAGAGCTCACGCTCAAGAGTCTCTTTTTCCTCAAGCAGTTTTGTTTTGAAATGCGAAGTATTCATCAGAGCATCATAGCACGCGCACGAGTACCCTGCTAGGGGGTTTGTGTGAGGGAGAGCAGCACCTTGAATGTCCCCTCACCGCGCGTAACGAGGAGGATGTTGTTGTCAGTGACCCCATACACGAGAGCTTTTTCTCCGATGCCAACGCGACGGACTGCGACACCCCCAATGGTAGTATCGGAGAAAATTGCCGGATAGATCGTATTCACCAGAAGAAGTGGCGCGAGGTCGGTCCCCATGCGAGGCTCCCAAGAGAGAAGCCCGCTCAGCGCCCGGTCGTGGTCATTGATGCCGAAGATAAGGAACCCGTTGTTTCCTTCAATAGACCCGTATGCCCCTGAGGCAAAACGATCTCCCAGTGACCGCGTAAAGCTCCCGGGAGCAGATCGCGCCACGCGATCCAAGAATTCTTCAGCACGCAGAGCACGCGTCATATTTGCTCCGGTCACGTCTTTTTCGGTGATGGTTGGGGTTATGGCGCGGATCGCTTGATTCGCGAGAGGCTCTTGTTCCGCGGAGCGATAGGCGGTAAAGAGGGCGTTGTCAGGAAGCGAGGTGGCATCAATCGCAACGGTCTCTGTCGCTGAAATAAAAGGGGTGGACTGCAGGTCGCCGCTCGGGTTTGTCTTGGATTGATAATTTTTGAACCATAGGTACCCACCTCCACCGACACTGCCAAGAAGCAAGATAACCGCAATGACGGCGATACCAACACGCAGTGTGTTCTGTGGGGGTGTTGTCTGAATGACCGCAGAACCGTATGTGGGTGCCTCATGGGTGACGATCGGGCCGGTGTAGGGCTTTGGTTTGAGTGCTTCTGCGGCGGCGAATTCCCGAGCTACTTTTTCTTGTTGCTCGGCAGCGCGCTCCCCGGCGGTTTCACCCGGCATTGCCCACGAAGGCAGAGCTCCTCCTCCCAAGAAACGGGGAGATGCAACAGCGTGCTCTTCTAAAAATCGAACACGAGGATCGAGCGGGGGCAGAGACGGCGGATGTTCCAAAGGTGGCGGCGGTGCAACGGGTTTTGGCGGCGCGGGCGGCGGCACCTGTTTTGCAACGGGCGGCGGTGTTGGAGCGGCGGTTTCTTTATGGGGAAGTGCCACCGGCGCGGACTGAGGAGCTTCTCGTTTATGGGAAAGAAGTTGTTCAAAGAATAGGCGCTTGCCTCCGGTTTGCGCACTCGGAATTTTTGCGACAGGCGGTTGCGCGGCGACAGGTGTGGGTGGTACCGGATCCTGTGTCTGCACGGGTGGTTTTGGCGGCGCTGTTTGTTTAACAGGAGGTGGCGGCGGTGCTTGTTTCACGACAGGGGCAGAAGGTTGCACGGGAGGGAGGGGTGGTGCAACAGGACGAGGAGGAGCGACAGCCGGGCGTGGCGGTGGTACCGATGCCGTCCTCTGCGGTTGCGGCGGTTGCGCCGCGCGGCGCACAGAGTCTGCTGAACCGCTTCGCTTGATCGCTTCGGCGAGGTCGTCTTTATAGGTACGCAAAGGACGAATGGCAACATGGCCACCCTGTGGTGTCGGCATCGTGTTTGATGTCGGCTGCAGCGCGGGCGTGGGAGGAACGACAGGAGAAGCTCCGCTACTCTTTTGAGGAACGGGCGGAAGCGTAGTGTTGTTACGCGGGATCGTTTGGTTGTTTGTCGAGAGTGCCATTCGTGTGCTCTTTGACAAACCCTTTCTTTTCGGCAAAAGTCGGGTCTGCCATTTTTATGGAAAGTCCGATACGGTCGCGCTCTCGGTCGATCTCTTTGACGATAACGGGAACGATGTCTCCCTCGTGGAGATTTGTTCCTATTGCGTCGATCCTAAAAGGTGCGATCTCGGAAATGTGAACGAGTCCTTCTGATGACGGCGTGAGACGAACCAATACTCCGAAGTCAAAAATCTTGGTGATCGATCCTTCGTGTCGTTCGCCCACAGTACACAGGTGGGTCATCGCAATAAGTATATCACGAGCGCGCTCCGCAGAGCCATTGATACCTGTGAGAAACACCGTACCGTCTTCTTCTATGTCGATCTGTGCACCCGTTTCTTCTTTTACTTTGTTGATGGTCTTCCCGCCGGGTCCGATCACAAGACCGATCTGGTCCTTGCCGATCTTTAGGACGATGATCTTTGGCGCAGAGGGGGCAACATCAGGGCGCGGCGCGGGAATTGCTTGCGTGATGGTATCTAAAATCTGAAGGCGTGCCTTTTTTGCGGCAGTGAGCGCTTCGGCAAGGACTGAGAGCGGAACACCATCAACTTTAATATCAAGTTGAATTGCGGTGATGCCGTTTGCGGTGCCTGCGACCTTGAAGTCCATATCCCCATGGTGGTCCTCAGGCCCTTGGATATCGGTCAGTATCTTGTACGGTCGGTCTTCCATTCGGCCCGAGGCCGATCCGCCATGGGCGGACATAAGCCCCATGGCGATGCCCGCAACGGGTGCTTTGATCGGTACGCCCGCATCCATGAGGGCCAATGTCCCCGCGCAGACGGAGGCCATTGAGGTTGAGCCGTTTGAAGACATTGACTCAGAGACAACACGGATGGTGTACGGGAATGTTTCTTGTGGTGGGAGCACCTGCGCAAGTGCCTTCTCCGCGAGCGCGCCGTGTCCGACCGAGCGGCGATTGATGTTGATACGTCCCGTTTCACCGGAGGAGTACGGAGGGAAGTTGTAATGGTGCAGGAAACGCTTCTTTCCTCTCGTCTCCATCCCGTCGAGTATCTGGCAGTCCCTCGGTCCCCCCAAGGTCACTACAGAAAGGACATGCGTCTGCCCGCGGTAAAAAATTCCCGATCCATGAAGAATATTGGAAAGCCCTCCCGCCTGCGCGTAGAGTGCGCGCACTTCATCAAATGCGCGACCATCAGCGCGGCGGTCGCGCTCGATCGCTTCAGTATGCAGTATCTCGTTTACCGCATACTCGAAATGTTCTTCGGCAAGCTCTGCGTCATCTTCGTCGAATGCGTCATTAAAGAGCATCATCCAACGATCTTTGAGTTCATTTATTTTCGTATTGCCGGCGCCGTAAAAGACCACCTGGTCAAGTTCCGGCGCGATGCCGCGGGTGAAGATCCTTTTCGCCTCGTCGCCGAGCTCCTTTTTTGTAATGGCGCGTTTTTCTACTCCCATTGCCGCGACGAGTTCTTTTTGGAATGCTTGGATCTTCTCAATTTCTTCCGATGCGCGGCTGAGCGCTTTCACCATGAGATCCTCGGGGACCTCTTTCCCTTCGGCCTCGATCATATTGATGCTCCCGTCCTTGCCGCATGCGATGATTTCAAATTCAAAATCCGTATGCGTGCGAAACGCGTAGTCGGGGTTGACCACAAGGTCGTCGTTTCCAATATGTTTGCCGATACGCACCGATGACACGGGGCCACTCCAGGGGATATCGGAGGTGGCAAGGGCGATCGATGCCGCGTTGACCGCGAGCACGTCCGGATCGTCTTGCCCTAGAGAGAGGACGGTGAGAATCACCTGGACATCATGGCGAATGTGCTGAGGGAAAAGCGGACGGATGGTGCGGTCAACGATTCTTCCCGCAAGGATCGCTTCGTCCGACGGCTTTGTTTCTCGGCGGA
>MHUS01000012.1:0-2389 GCA_001823505.1 Candidatus Yonathbacteria bacterium RIFCSPHIGHO2_01_FULL_51_10
CACCACGGGAAGTATTTAGAGAGTGGTGCAATTCAAAGTAGAACTTGGGGTTCGCGTATGCGAACGGCGGCCATGGTAACAAAAACCCCGCTTTCGCGGGGTTTTTGTGTTTGTTATGCCGTTGCTTGCTGTGCGACCGGATCCTCGATCTCGCAGACTCCTGCGACACAGGCGAGTTCTTTCTTCACTTCAGTCTCGTCCTGCTTTTCGTAGAGCACGATGCGCGAGAAGTCTATGGTGCCGATATTCTTCACAAGCTGTTCGTAACGCTCCTTGGTGATCGGCTCGTAGGGAGCGAGACGATACACGTGGTTATCGCGCGGGAGGAACGAAAGTCCGCCGACGAGATCCCAGTTCTCGATGAGCCAGTGCGCGACGGGGAGCCATTCGTCATCACTGACCGACACCGTCACGGACGGATTGTGCTCGGTGAAGTGCTTCTTCACGATCTTCCAATGCTCAAGCTGATCAAAGGCCGTAATGTCATTCTTGTAGATCGATCCTTTCGGTGCCTGGACGGGAAATTCAAAGACAAAGGTATGCGCGCTCTCCATACTCTGCCCAACCTCAGGAACAAAGGGTACGTTCTGGTCCGCAAGCATCTTAAAGAGCGGATCGGTCGCGGAAATGCGCACGCGGCGGATATAAAACTCGGCATGGCGCGGATGCATACCTGACGATGAGTCCACAACTTGCGAGAGCGTACCTGACGGCTTCACGCAGGTGATCGAGGTTGAGGGATTGACTCCAAAGCGCTTCGCGTACAGTGCATTCACACGGATCGCCTCTGCCTTGAGCTTCTCAAGAATGTTGCCCTTGCGTGCCGCAGGAGAATCCCACTGCCCGGTAATAGAAACCCCCAGGAGCCGCTCCGCCTCGCAGTGATCCTTCCAATCCTTGGAAAGATATTCAAACTTCGTGAGCGTTGACTGGTAGGTACCAAGAATCGTCGCAATGCGCACTTTCTTCATCAGGGTTGCCTCGGTGTCGTTGGAGCGCGCGATCACCTCGGAAAGATTACAGAACTGCTTGGACTGCAGGATGATCTCGCCGCAGGGGTTGGTGCCGATAGGGCCCATAAGCTTGCCGTTGACGATAAACCCTGAAAGTGCTTTGAGACGGCGCTCCGGAAGTGTCTTCATAAGGCCGCCACGATTAAAGATCCCGCGCTCGCCCGAACGTGACTTCATAAGAGCTACCCATTCTTCAAGAAATTCCTCATTAGTAGGCTTTTGCTCATAGACGGCAGAGTTGTTGGCCATACTGCGCTGCCCTTCGGTCAAGTAAAACTGACCTTTCTTGGCATCGCGCATCTCGGTGTCGTCAAGGTCAGAGAGCGAGATGAGAGCGCTGCGGCGCACACCCCCGGCAAGCACCACCTCGCCGATCTTGCAGATAAGGTCATGCACATCAATGTTTGAAAGGCGGCGGCCCTGCTTCTTGAGGATCTTTTCCCGGCCAAACTCAAGCACCGAGCGAAGCGGGTCGGGTCCAGAAGCACGCCCGCCAAAGGTCTTGAGCCGAGCACCTGCCGGGCGAACCTGCGAGAAATCAAAGTCAATGTCCTTGCCGCCAAACCATGCCTCCAAGCCCGCCACGAGCGAGTCCGCCCATCCTTCGCGGCTGTCCTCAACAATATGGGTGGGGAGCTTCACACCGATCTGCTCTTTGATCTGGGGGAGCTGCTGGACATTGCGGCTCTCCACGGTGAACCCGAGTCCCGTGCCGCACATGAGCACATACATGATCTCACCGAAATCGCGAATCTTGGTGGGTGCAATGAAGGAGCAGTTGTACGCGGCGACGTTGGTCGCGCGGGCGGCAGGACCGGCAAACTGCATGAGGCGCATGGAAGGCATCGCCTCTTGGTTGAGCATCGCTTCGCGAACTTCCGTGTACTCGGCCTCGGTGAGTTTCTTGCCCAGATTCTCACGCATGAAGTTCACATAGCGATCGATCGTATCGATCCATGTCTCGCGACGATTCTCATCGGGGATCCAGCGCGAGTACGTGCGATAGTAGACGAACTCGGCAAGCTGATTGTGAAAATATTTCTTGCTTTCCTGGGTAAGTTTGCGCACGCGCTCGGGGACCTCTTCCTTGGTGGCGCGAACACGGGAACGCTCCTGCCGATAGATGATGTAGGCCTTGGCGGTCCCCACAAAGTCTTCTAACATAAGCTCTTTTTCGACAATGTCCTGAATGCTCTCCACGGTGGGAACAAAATTGGCAACCAATTTGTTCATCTTTACGAGCTCCGAGAGGACCTTGCGCGCGATGAATTCGGCGTCTGTTGCGGATCCTTCTTTGGTTACACTCATCGCCTTGCGCACCGCGGTCGCCACACGATCAAAATCGAATGGCACGATCGATCCGTTGCGCTTGCGAA
>MHUS01000012.1:2401-13203 GCA_001823505.1 Candidatus Yonathbacteria bacterium RIFCSPHIGHO2_01_FULL_51_10
TGGTGCCATAAGAGATTGTGTAACGCTGATAAAAACCTGTTTTTTGTATTTGTGAATTTCATTGTACACCCCGGTTACCGGCGCAACAATGTGCAGAAGTGCCAAGGAAATATTTTGCGGGGATTGTAAATACCTCCACCGCGGAAACGTTGCCGCTTATGGCGTTTAGAGCCCTTCGATAACCACCTGTTCCCCGAGTTGAAAATTTCCATCTCGACTCGTCCCTGCCGCAACCTCAAGAACGTACCGTGCGGGTCCGCGTGAGGTAAATGCCGCCGGGTATGATGAGGGATCCGCGTCGTGCGTTATGTCAATGAGTGTATTATCCTCAGCGACCCAAATGATGTCGATCGGGAAATTCATATCCTTCATCCAGAAAAAATATTGGTTTGGTTTGTCGAACACAAAGAGCAGCCCCTCTTGCGGTGCGAGAGATACGCGCCCCGAGAGACCCTGTTCTCGCAGCGCGAGAGTGTCTGCAATGTCTGCGATGACCACTGCCCCGCCGATCGTGATCGTTGCGGATCTGCTGCTTTCCGCCACATGGGGCGACGCAACAGACGGCACGACCACTACGGGAGTATTCGGAGAAAAATACCTAAAAATAAGGACAAAAGCGGCAATGCTGATGAAAATAATGACTATTTTTCGGAAGTGTGACATATGGTGATGGCAGAAAGAGGGGCGGCGCGAGCGCCGCCGAGACGACCGAAGGCACTGCGAAAAAACCGCGAGCGTTATCGTTATATTTTAACCACCGAGACCGATGCTTTCAAGGAACGCCTTGTTATTCGGCTCCCTGCCCAAAAACCCGCGGACGAGGTCGATCTCCTCCATACTTGATCCCTTCTCAAGGATCCACTGTCGATAGGCCTTCCCCACCTCCGGGTCAAGGACCTTGCCGTCACGAAATCGCGTATACATATCCGCCGCATACACACGCAACCAGAGATATCCGTAGTAGCCCGCGTCATACCCGCCACCCATATGGCCAAATCCTGCGGGCTGCAAGCTCACGGGCGAAGGAGCGACGCCCATAAGATCTATCAGGGTGTTCCGTAAAACTTCTTTGAGCGGCGTACCAAATGGCTCCGTGTGAATTTTGAAGTCAAAGATCGCGAACGAAAGCTGCCGCATGGTGTCATGGCCGATCATGTGCAAGCGTGCCTTCCGCAACTTTTCTACCATATCTGCAGGAATTACCTCGCCGGTCTCATGGTGTTTCGTGAGAAGCTTGAGTGATTCATGTTCCCATGCCCAATTCTCAAGCATTTGAGACGGCGCCTCCACGAAATCCCACGCCGTCGCAAATCCCGATTGACTCGGGTACGCAGCTTGCGTAAGCACGTGATGCATAACATGCCCGAATTCATGAAGAAACACTTCGACATTGTAGTGACTCATGAGGGATGGATTGCCCTCGATGGGTTTAGGGAAATTCGCGACCATGCAGGCAACCGGCGGAACATACGCTCCTTCGCCGCCCTCCGTTTTATGGAGATGACCATTCACGAGATTAAATGCCGCCGCATGAGAATACTTCCCCTCACGTGGGTAGAGATCCAGCATGAAATACGAGACGAGCGCCCCGTCCGTATTGCGCACTTCATAGAGCTCCACATCCTCATGCCATAATTTGTATCCTTCAAGGCGCGTGAATGTGACACCTAGGAGTGTTTGATAGATCTCGAACATCCCATTTTTTACAGCAGCAAGGGGGAAATACTCTTTTATTTTCTGCTCATCCATGTCGTAGCGCTTCTCCTTAAGCATCCTTGAATAGTACGCGACATCGTAATAGTGGATCTCTGCCTCCTTGTCGCCGGTATCTTCACGCTTGAGCGCAGTTATGTCGAGAAGCTCTTTGGCAACCAGTGGCCGAGCTCCATCGCGAAGCCCGCTCAGGAATTCCCCCACCGCCTGCCCCCTCTTTGCCATGCGGTCCTCGGTTTTGTAGTCCGCATGGTCCTTGTAGCCTAGGAGTTTTGCGTTTTCTGCCCGGAGTTTGACGAGTTCCGCAAGGATCGTGAGGTTCTCTTCGCCGCCCTTGCGTGAATTCTTGTCCGCAAGTTCCTGCCGCTTGGATGCGTTTTGCGCACTTTCCATGAACGGCACGAAGTCTGGGTACTCAAGCGTTACCAAGTACTTTCCTTTATCGTCACGGCAAAGTCCCGCGATGTACGAATCAGGGAGGCCGGCGAGTTCATCGCGGGTGACGGCAATGTGATCCTTCCAGTCGTTGATGTTCTTTCCGAATTCCGTCCCGAGTTCTGCTCTTTTCTTTGCATTTTCTTTTACCTCCGTGCGTACCTCTGAGAGCAGGTCAAATCCCATGCGCCGATACGCACGCATGGTAGTTTCCAGCAATTTCTTCTCCGGTCCTTGCAGCACCTCGCCTAATGCCGCGTACTCCTTCACCGCCCTATACACCCCTTCGTCATAGGAAAGCTCAATGAGCTCGCGATTGAGCACATCAACGGCCTCTTTTGTTGCTTCGCGCACTTCCGGAAGAGGAGATACGTTCATAAGGAAATCTATTTTGAGAAATGCGGTCTGCGCTTCGTTTTGTATGAGGTCAAGAGCTGCGACCGTGTTCTGAAATGTCCTTTGTGCAGCGGGGATCTGCTTGAGCGCGCTGAGCTGTGTTTTCTCTGTGGCGATGATCTTTGTGGCCATAGCGGCAATGTCAGCCACGGACCACTGCGTCCAGGCAAAGTCAGCGGGAGTATAGGGGGATCGTTTTAGAGACATTACAGAGTACAATACCACACCCGGCAGACAAGAAAAAACGCCCTGCGTGCGTAGGGCGTTTTCATCCATCTTGTATCTCTATTCCTCTTTCAGCTCGTGGAAAGCAAAGAAGCGGTATTTCAATTCCTCCACCAAGCGTATCTTCTGACGAGGCTCGTACCCCACCGGATAAATACCCGCGAGAACCCCGCCTTTTGTGAGTGCACCGTTGAGTCGGCTTAAGATGTTTTTCACATCCCGCCGACCGTGCCGGATCCGAGGAGACGCATCAATGATACGCCTGACCTCACGATACGGAACGGGTTCATTCCCCCACCCGACAAGGATCCCTTGTCGGACCACAAACAGCGGACATGCCGGGTCCCCCATATCACAGTCCCGGATCTTCTGTGCTTCTTCCGGTTCCAGCCCTCGCGCAAGCAGCCCGTACCACCGTTGATTGTTTTTCGTCTTTGCTCCTTCGGCATAGCGCCAAACCTTTCCCAAAAGAAGCACCGGTTCACCTTCAAGCATCTTTACTGCTGCCGCATTGCTGCTGTTTTTGTTCATCGTTGTCTCTCTCCTTTGTTGAAACCACCGAAACGAACCACGAAAACTGAAGCGCAGCGTACCACTTCTTTCACCACTACGTCAAGAGCAACTACCCCATCCATGCACGCAACTTGGGGAACTTGGAGCAAATAGGGAGATCTGAGCACCAATTCTCAAGCCCGCACACGCGCCCGGCGCGGAAGCCCGCCAGCACGAGGAGTCCGGCGGCGTAGATGATATGTTGATCGACAATGAACGAATGCGCGTCAGGATACGGGAAGTCAAGAGTGGGAAAGTAATAAAGCGCCATCATGAGCACCCCAAGGAACGACGAGAGGCGAACGCCAATACCGAGAATCAACGCAACCCCGATGAGCGTAAGCCCCCATTCGTTCAAAAAGTTCGTGAAGGGCAACAGAGCGGGGCTTGCGACCCATTGATAAAAACCGGTCATGGTCTTTGCGGCGCTGAGGTATCCGGCCGCCGACCATGCGGGATCCAGAACTTTTGTTATCCCTGCATAAAAAAACATCCACCCGAGCGTAATGCGAAGAGACACCAGTGAGAATTTTTGTAATGTTGTCATAGAGAATTAAATAATAGTACGGTAATCACTCGTTCGACCAACGAGTGTAGTGTTCATATATTTTAGCAGGTTTTTGGTCAAAAGACTTCACAGTAGGGTGAATCCCCCCCCTATTTACAACAGAATTTATTGCAAGCGCAGAGAATACCCCGTCCGTTTACGGCGGGGAATTCTGGGCGCATACTGATCAGGAGCGAGCGACCTAAATTTCGTGACTGAAAGGAACTAGAAATTGGAAGTGCCCGTGTGGTGCGGTGGCTCGCTCTTTGGCATCAAAGAACCCTGGTCCCGTGCCAAATACCCCGCGCCTTGGCGCGGGGTTCTTTACCTCTTCTCAAACTTCCGCAGGATCTTGATACCATCCTCGTATTTACCAAAGAGGAGCACGAGGAAATTAACGCGCTTTTTCATGAATTTCACGTCGCGGGCGCCTTCCCCTTTTTCCGTGCACGCATCGATCACATTCAAAAATTCATCCATTGAGATCTCGTGGTCGCCGTTACGATAGGCAGAGACCACAAAGCCCGAAAAGCGCTCCGTATCGTCAGGATGCCCCAACGCACCCCAGCGCACGTGCGCGGCAAAATCCTCAAGCGCCTTTTTTGTTTTTTGAGATAGTGAGGACATAATTTTATCAGTCTATCGTCTTACGAAGGGCAGTCTTTTGTGCTCATGGTTATTTCTTTAATGCACGCTTAAATTCACTCTTCAACTCTCCTTTTATTTGAGCCAAATTTGTAGATACTAACTGAAAGCCCTCACTCCAATTATCAAATTGTTGCTCACTATCTCGCAACTGTTGACTAATATTTGACACACTTAGTTTGGATGTAATTGAAATATAGGTTTGTAAAAATTTATTTATTTTCTCTATGGAGTCATCTTCCAAAATAATTTCAACCTCCCAGAACTTGTGTTGAAAACTTTGAAAGTCTCTTTTGATATTATTTAATTCCTCTATTTTCTTTTGTATCGAATCCTCTCCTGTTTCTGCACCAATAAAATGAACATATTTTTTGAGTGCAAATTCCAATCTGACAACTTCCTTGTACAGATCGACTATCAAATCAGATTTTCGCTCGTAACTTCTCTGGAAAATATGCGTGTGTTTTGTAACAAAATGTCCCAGTACCACACCAAGCAAAGCGAGAGAACCATTTACTAATAAATTTATTGTAGTTTCCATAATTTTATTCTCCACCAAGCTCTTTCAATTTTGCACGATATTTTTGTTCTGCAATTTCTGCCAGAGAAACACCATCTATGGTTTCGTCCGTCTGTCCACCTTCACTAAATATTGAGTCGTTATTTAAAAGATTATTGATGTAGTAACTGCTAAATCCTTTGTTGCGAAAATCGGTAATCGTAAATGCACTTACACAGGTGTTAAGTTTCGTGCTGAAAAATATTTTTGGGGCAGTTACTATCTTGCCTTCGTTTATTGGTAAGTTAGCGATTTCATTTATTTCCTTATTTTGTTGGTCAATGTATTGAGCACATTTTAGATTATTTTCAAAAGCCAAGTTCTTTTCACTGTTCCTTTGAAAAAAGAAATAGCCAGAAATCGCCAACAAGATGATTAAAATTGCGATAATGATATTTTTTTTGTCCATATTTTGTAAAATTATTTTAATAATTCCTCCATCGGAACGCTTAACGACTTGGCGATTTTTTGTATTGTCTGAACGCTTGGTTTGATAATGCTACTGAGGTCCGACCTCCGTAGCCCATGTTAGCAAATTTTTAACCAAAATACTCAGACTCCATAGATTCGACCTATGGGGAAGGAGATGCTTCGCTCGGACAGCCGCAGGGCTGTCCGTTGCGAATCATTGCGGTGACGATGTCCCGCAATGAGAACCAAAGCGATTTGATTTCAGGAGTGTTGATAAAATTGTACGGGATTTAAGGCAAATTTACAAAGAAAATCCCGCCTTATTCGATGTCCCTACTTTTGCCCAAAAACAGTATTAACTACTTGCTCTACTTCCTTATCAGAGAGCTTTGAGCCCGCAAGGCGAGTAGATGCGCCAGTAGAGGCTATAATAGTGGCACGACGCAACTCCGCCAGGCGCTCTGGGGAAATAGTAGAGTGTTTTTTGATACGTTTAGTTTTTGTCATGATAATAGTTAACTACTTCAAAAAAGATTTATAGGTATCCCAATTCGATTCCTCATTTGCATACATCTGAACATCTTCATTCGGGAATTTATCTTTGAGTGTTTTATGCAAGGAAGCAAAATCTGTATCTTTTTTCGCATATGAAAGAAGCTCTATGAATCTGGGATCGCTCATGCCTGTTATGACAGCTACAATTACTCCTTTTCCTTCTTGTTTCCAGATTTCATCTAGTGCATCTTCTCCAGCATTTTTGATCGAATTTATATCATCCTGTGCTTTTACGGGAATAGCTACGCCAACTTTAATAGGATAATCCGTGTGTCCTGTGGCATCTTTTAATCCAGTATTAACTCGAATGATTAGATCTTTGTTTTTCTCCTCAAGAATACTCCAGCTTCCTGGATATTCTGCAAGAGGTTTATAAGTTTTTTTGAATAGATTAAACATATAGTCCGAATCCCTTTAAGGTTCTTACATTTTATCACTTTCTGGTTTTGAAATGTAGCGCAAAATAAGGGAATTTTACCGCTATTTTTCAAAACTACTGGCGGAGGGTGGGAGATTCGAACTCCCGGTGGTTTGACCCACACACGCTTTCCAAGCGTGCGCACTAGACCGCTATGCGAACCCTCCGTGTTCATTGCCTTTTGCTGCTTCTCTACTGCCCAATAACCCGCCTACTCTACCAAAAATAGAAGGTTTTTGCACTTTTTTCAAACGACCGACAAAGTTAAAGGCGGCCGTGTATCACGGCCGCCTCTTTTGTGGAACAAAATTGTTCCGTTGTAGTTATGAAGAGAGTCTTATCGACTCTCCTTCGAGGAAATAGCAGTGTGTATTGATCATTGATCTCGCCCACTCAATAAACTTTTGCGAGCGATAGTTTACAACAATCCCCTTGCGCTCTGCTTCTTCGAGTAACCACCTCAATAGAAGCAACTTCTCTTCTGTTTCAAGCGCACTGAGGGGCTCGCTCCGTTCGTCCGGTACATCTATGTCCGTAGAACACTCGTCCTCACCAGTCAAAGAAACGGCTCGCCGGTACAATACCCCATCATTGTATCCAGAAAAACCTACCCATGGCCCACTGCTTTCTGAATCAACCCTTGTCTTACTCATCTATCTATTCCCCCAAAATAAGGCCCCTATTTCTGTGGCGTCAAACAACAACGCCTGCCGATATTACTCTACACCCACAACGCTACGCGTCAAGTGCGCCGGCTATTCCATCCCTCGCAACGCCGCGATGCGATCTTCAATAGGCGGGTGCGTCATGAACAATTTTGAGATACCCTTCATTGCCTTTGTGCCGAAGGGGTTGGAGATATAGAGGTGCGCGGTAGCGTTATTGGCATGAACCATTTGCCCTGAATATGAACCGATCTTCTCAAGTGCCGAAGCAAGCCCCTCCGGGTAGCGGGTCAGGAGTGCGCCGGACGCATCGGCAAGCGACTCACGCTTGCGCGAGATCGCCAACTGCATAAGCGTAGCAAAAATAGGGGCAAGGATCGCCAACACAATGCCCACGATCATCAAGATCGCCCCCGCTTTGCTATCGCGGTCACGGCTGCCGCCGCCAAACCAGAGTGATCGCATAAAGAAGTCAGAGAGAAGCGTCACGAATCCCACGAGCACCACCGCCACCGTGGACACGAGCATGTCGCGATTGCCCACATGCGAGAGCTCGTGTGCGATGACGCCCTCAAGCTCAGGTTTCGTCATCATCGAGAGGAGCCCCGTGGTCACCGCAACAACCGCGTGCTCTTTGTTGCGCCCGGTGGCAAAGGCGTTGGGCGCGGGGTCACTTATGATATAGACCTTGGGCATCGGAAGCCCCGCGGTGATGGAGAGATTCTCTACGGTATTCCAGAGGTCAAAGTACGCCTCTCGCGACGCCGGTGTCGCCCCGGCCATCTTAAGGACGATCTTGTCCGAGAACCAGTAACTCGTGATGTTCATCGCAATGCTAAAGAGCACAAAGACATAGAGGATCCCCGGATTGTGGTAGTAGAGCGACACCCCCCAGCCAAGCAGGATAACAACCGCAAAAAAGGCCGTCATGATGACCCATGTCTTCGCAATATTTGAGTCTTGGTGTGTATAAAGTGTTGCCATAGTTACAGTTTAGCAAACCCGTTAAATTTTACTTCATCGATAGGAATGAGCTCTTTCACTTTGTATGTTCCTTTCGTATAAATCACTCCATTGTCAGAAAAATGGGCTGTTTCGAGTATTTGGATACTTGCAAGCGGCAAGGAGAGACTTTCGCCACCTTTTGTTTCAAGAAGTGGAATCTCACCCTCAAGCCAGTAGTTACGCTGACCAAGCTTAAGGAATGAGTATACTCCTCCCGCCTTCATGTCGCGTGGGATACACTCTTCTTTTTTCCTTTTCCCAGCCTCGTACTCTGAATAATTTCTGAGCGCAAGGTCAGGATTAAATTCAATCTTGATTCCCATTTGGAGATCGTTAGAACTTCACCGCCACCGGCTCCTTGGCTGCGGCACCTTCTTCAAGCTCGAAGAACTCTTGTTTACTGAAGTTGAATGACTTTGCGATCAGGTTGCCCGGGAATGAGTCAATCGCAATGTTGAGGTCGCGCGCATTGCCGTTGTAAAAGCGGCGTGCGGCCTGGATCTTGTTCTCGGTATCTGAGAGTTCACCCTGGAGTGCGAGGAAGTTCTGATTCGCCTTAAGGTCCGGATAAGCTTCAGAAACTGCAAAGAGTGACTTGAGTGCTCCGGTGAGCATATTCTCTGCTTGTGCATGCTCTGCAACGGTCCCCGCGCCCATTGCCGCGGCACGTGCTTTGGTCACGTTCTCAAACGCGGTTTTCTCGTGCGTGGCGTATCCCTTTACCGCCTCAACAAGATTGGGAATAAGGTCATAGCGGCGCTTGAGCTGCACATCAATATCCGCCCATGCTTCCTTGGTACGCGTCACGAGGCGCACAAAACCATTGTAGGCAAAAATTGCCCAAAGCACGACGACTGCAAGAACGATCAAAATGATGGTGGTTGTGGACATACAATTTTAGAAAATAAATGATAAAGGTTCTCAGGGCAAGCCCGAGGTATTAACCTATGTTAACTCCTCGGTTCGAAAATACAAAAGATTACTTTTGTATTTTGCTCGCTCTACGTCGCTAATAAATACTAAGTCCATTAATTATACCATATGGGTAAAATATAGAAAGGGGCACAACCGTACGGTTGCGCCCGTCTTTTCTCTGTATTGAATATGCCTGCTATTTGGAGGTTGGACCTCCAAATAGAGGTTCCTCGGAGCAAATCCTGAGGTATTAACCTATATTGGCTCCTCCTTGATCATTTCTTCAACACACCGGTCCACCCAATCCTCGAGGGCGATGGTTTTGTGTGAAGATACAGGTCCGTCATCTTCCGTTTCAAGTGTGGTACCTCCACTGACAGAACCCCCCGACCACATCTCTCCGCCTAAACTATTCTCGGTCTTGAAAGTGACAAAATTATTCACCCATACGAAATAGAGCTGTAGTTGATCCCCACTTGGTTCTGCTCCCTGCTCCTTCACAAACGCCGCTTGATAGATGCGCCCGTCATCATCATACACCAATCGCAAAAATCCCTCCATAAACGGCGCGTATATTGTTCCCCCTTTTGGGCCTTCTTTAAATTGTGTTAAAAAATCTTTCATAATTATTAATCGACAATCGCCTACTTGATCCTCGTGTATACTCCGGAGAGCGGAATCCCGTCTGTTTCGATACGGAGCGTTGTTGAGGAAAGCGAAAGAATTTTGAACGTTCCGGACAAATTAGACGAATTGACTTCGGGGTTACAGCTCCAGTCGATAACATCTCTTTGCACATGCCACACACAACCGGAAAGCTCCGGTCGATGATGCAAAAACGAACTAAATACATTCAACCCAGCATCGGAGCTAAAATCCAATTCTTGACTATCGTTTGGAATGCACAACACGTTCTCATCTTTAACCTCTTTACACTGTGGGTCACTCGGATCCTCAACAAGAGACAGCTCCCACACCCCCACAAGAGCGTCCTCTTTTATTCCACCCGATTCAGTCGAGGGTGTGGTGGTTGCCACCTCGCGTTGTTGCGAAATTTTTCCTTGGATCGATTTATTGTACTGGTATACCGAAGCCCCAACACCAAGAAATGCGAGCAATGCGAGCGTAATGATTATTTTTTTATGGGGCATAGAGGTAAAGGCTTTAGGTGTATTCTATCATGCGCCTATTGCAAGCGGCAACAAAAAACACCCGCCCCAAAAGATCCCAATGGGGGTTTCGGGTTAGTACTCCACACACCACCCATATCAGGCGCACCACCACCCTTTTCCTCTTTTGGCTCGTCGTGAGGCTATTTCAACATACGTGCCAACTCTGCTTGGGCATCGCCCTGCGGGGTGCCGGACTCCAGTGGATAGCGTTCGATTATTTTCCGAATAGTTGTTCCGTTATTTGTGATTGCATTAACGTTTGCTCCACGTTTGGCTAATTGCAGTGCCATCTCGTAGTCTCTGGCGATAGCAAAGACCATGATGATCGTTTTACCTGTCTCGTCTGGATGATTAATATCAGCGCCGGCTTGAAGTAGTTGCTCAAATCTATCCAGTTTATGCGCATATTTAGCAGTAAATAGTGGCGGTTCTGTGTCTGGCAACCCGTTGAGATTCGCCTTATATTTAAGAAGGAGTTCAAGCCATTGGGGGCTCTCTGTACCTGTCGCCAGGGACAATAAACTCATCCTTGCTTCACCAACCATAAAGAAATCATCAGGAGGGGCGCCCGCATCAAGGAGTCTTTTAA
>MHUS01000013.1:0-10576 GCA_001823505.1 Candidatus Yonathbacteria bacterium RIFCSPHIGHO2_01_FULL_51_10
GGTTTCTCCAGAGGAGAACTGCCCGTCGAGCAGAGCGCAAAATCCCGCTGGGATTTTGACGCGTGCCTTCGGGCAGGCAGGATCCGAGCGCCTCTTTTGACTTTTCCCGCCCCATCTGCTAATATTCCTGAACGTATGAAAACACCTGAAATTAAAGAGCAAAGTGACCGCGATCCGAATATCTATGAGATCGGCTACCTTCTCGTGCCCACGATCGCCGAGGACCGCGTTTTGGACGATGTAAACGCAATTAAGAACACCGTGGAGTCACTTCAAGGGCTCCTCATCTCTGATGGCGGTCTACCCGAGCTCATCACGCTTGCATACCCAATGACCAAGACGGTTGCAAACAAGAACACGCACTACGAAAGTGGATATTTTGGATGGGTGAAGTTTCATGCTCGCCCCGACATTCTCCCTGCACTCACGAAGTCGCTTGAAGAAAACGCACAGGTTATTCGCTTCCTCCTCATCACTACCGTCAAAGAGAACACCGTTCTCCCCAAGCGCTTTGGCACCACGCCGCGCAAGCGCGAGGACCATGCTCCGGCAGCAGGGGAGCCGGTGGCGATCCTTACTCCTGCGGAGATCGACAAGACCGTTGATGAGCTCATTAGCACCGCAACCGTTTAAATTATATGTACCTCAACAAAGCATTGATCTACGGCAACCTCACGCGCGACCCCGAGCTCCGCTCGCTTCCTTCGGGAGCAAAGGTCACCAGTTTCTCGCTTGCGACCAATCGCGTTTGGAAGGACAAGAATGGTGCTAAGCAGGAGAGTACGGATTACCACAACATCGTGGTCTTTGGCCGTCAGGCGGAGACATCCGCGCAGTATCTCAAAAAAGGCGCCACGGTCTTCATCGAAGGACGCATGCAGACACGCTCGTGGGACGCTCAGGACGGCACGAAGAAATCCCGCATGGAGGTTGTTGCTGATCGCGTGCAGTTCGGGCCTCGCGGAGGCAATGCTCCCGTGGGGGGAAGTGACAAGGGGGCCAAGGACGCACCTCCGGCAGAGGAGATGGACACCATTGAGTATCCGGACGAAGAGGTTAACCCGGACGAGATCCCCTTCTAAATTAGCAGTTTCTCACTATTACTATGAACCAGTGCTTTTTCTCACAAAATAACGTCAAACACATCGACTACAAGAATACGGACATCATCCGTAAGTTTTTGACGCCCTCAGCGAGTATCATGCCTCGCCGTCGTAGTGGTGTGTGCTCCAAGCACCAGCGCATGCTCTCGCTCGCGGTCAAACGCGCGCGCTTCCTCGGCCTCTTGCCGTACATCGCGCGATAGTATTAATTTAAAAAAGTTTTTACAGCAAAAAGACCACGAGTAACCCGTGGTCTTTTTGCTTGTTGAACTATCTGGTAACAAGTATACCTCATTCATGTACCGTTCTGCAAAGCAGAGAGGTGTGGAAAAATGTTTTTGCTTACGGTTAACTCTTGCCTACACGCTCCGTGTACTCCCCGGTTTCCGTGTTGATGCGAAGTACATCACCTTGGTTGATGAACATGGGGACGTTGATGGTTGCACCGGTCTCAAGAACGACTTGCTTGGTGCCTCCTTGAACAGTATTGCCCTTCACGGCAGGTGCTGCTTCTTTAACAACAAGGTCTACTTTGATGGGAGTGCGGATGCCGATGATGGTTTCTTCGTTAAATATGACGGCAGTGACGATAGAGTTGACCTTGAGGAAGCGATCTTTCCCTTCAAGGACCGCGTCACTGAGAGCGAATCGTTTTGAGGGGTCGCTTGCTTCACAGAACCACGCCTCGCCGCGATTTTTGTAGAGATATTTGATCTCTTTGGTTTCAATATCCGCCTCCTCTGCCTTGTCGGCGGCATGAAATGACGCGGGGATGACCTTGCCCGTCAAAAGACTGCGGAGCTTGGTCTGGTTTTGCGGCTTGCGCATCTGCGTGCGAGCCACATGCGACTCCACCACTTCATGGGGCTCTCCCTGATAGATGATGATCTTTTTTGGTACGATTTCGTTGTATTCAAGCATGATGGTTTCTGGTCAAGTACTAAAAAACGCGCCTATGCGCGATTGAGGTACTATACCAAACTAGGGCGGGGAAGTCCACGGGACATTGACAAAACAACAAATAAATGCTAGTATGCACACCAGAAGGTTACCATCGCCCACCCACAATTCATAAAGGAGTAAGCCATGTCCAGCTCTGACAACAAGCTCAGTCCGGTATTCATGCTTGTCCCCATTCTTCTTTTTACTCTTTGGTTCCTGGTTGTTTCAGGGAAACCATCATCTTCTCGTCCACGATCGGCACAAGAGGTCGCTCAAATCGAGCAGAACAAGAAAATGTTGCGCGGGCTCAAAAAAGATGACCTATTGGTTCTTTGTCAGACTGGAGACCCATCTTACTACAATTTTTACCATGCCGTGAGGGATACTGAGAAAAATGGGGCACTCTTTTTAGCGGCACCAGGTTCCAGAATGATTGAGGATTTTATGGTGGATCAATTCTCGAAAGGTCATGATGGACCACAAGATACTTTTAGTATGGTCAGGATTGAAAGAAGTAACCCTTACTATACGGAGATTCTTGAAGGATACGTATTCCAAAAAGATCAATTATTAAGTGTGTGCACCAAATAAAGCCACACCAAAGAAGCTTCCCCGGCCGTCCCAAAAAAGGACGGCCATTTTTTATCCTAAGCTTCTGGTGAAATTACGCCCCCTCCTTCTCTGCCTCAACAAATTTTTTGCGGATCTCGTTTAATGATCTACGTAAATGTTATTACTATGGGAAGTGCCATTACACCAGATAATATCTGGTTGACCATCGGAATGATAATATGCAGGTGTAGTCTCGCAGCGCGCCGCATCGTTGGGGTCTTCCAGTTGGGTTACGAGGTTATAGTCGTTCAGTCCCGCATTATAATAGCTGTAGACGTTGTTTCCGTCTCCCAATCCCGCATTCACTCCGACATTGCGCGGATCAACAGGGACTGATGGCATGAATTTATAAAAATTAGGGTCTGCGGTCAGCCATTGCCCGCCACAGGTCCCAACACTGTCGGCCCAATTAAAAAGATCGCTGGGTGTTCCACAGTAAGTATTGTGCTCTTTAGGAGCCGGATAGGCGCCATACTCATCGTGATACAACGTCAGCGCCAGTCGTATCTGGTGAAGATCGCTTTTTCGTACCGCATCACGGGATTTTCATTCGAGCACTGTTTAGGGAGGCAAGCATAACAGAAGAAAGCAGGCTGATGAGTGATGTCACCACGAGAAGCTCAATTAAAGTGAAGCCACGAGGTTTTCTTGGGCTGTTGATTTTATGTAGATAGGGGAACATGCAGTAACCACCGATCCATTAAGGAAAAGAATGAATATCTATGCTCCTTCCTTCTCCGCCTCAATAAATTTTTTTCGGATCTCTTTCAATAGTTCAGCTTTCACCTTTGGATTTTCCTTGAGGAACTGTCGAGCGGAGTCGTAGCCGCGGCCGATCTTTACCTCTCCGAAGCCGTATGATGAGCCGGTCTTTGAGATGACCTCAAACTTTTCTCCGAGCGAGAGTATCTCACCTTCCTGCGAGATGCCCTCGTTGTGGATGAGGTCAAATTCCGCCTGTTTGAATGGCGCGGCAACTTTATTCTTGACCACCTTGGCGCGCGTCCGGCTGCCGATGACCTCTTCGCCCTTCTTGATCTGCGCGATGCGGCGGATATCAATACGGATAGAGGTATAGAACTTGAGCGCCTTGCCTCCCGGCGTGGTCTCGGGGTTGCCGAACATAACGCCGATCTGCATGCGGATCTGGTTGATGAAAATAACGATCGTGTTGGACTTGTCCACAATAGCCGTGAGTTTGCGGAGCGCCTGTGACATAAGACGTGCCTGCTTGCCCACATGGTGTGCGCCCATCTCGCCCTCGATCTCATCCTTGGGGGTGAGGGCTGCCACTGAGTCAACGACCACCACGTCGATCTTGCCTGAGCGCACGAGTGACTCGGTGATCTCAAGCGCCTGCTCGCCGTTGTCCGGCTGTGAAATGAGGAGCTCGTCGATCTTCACGCCGAGCTTCTTCGCATAGATGGGGTCCATAGCATGCTCGGCATCGATAAATGCGCAGATGCCGCCTTTCTTTTGCGCTTCGGCGATGACTTGGAGTGTGAGCGTCGTCTTGCCGGATGATTCCGGCCCAAATATCTCCACAATGCGTCCGCGGGGAAGGCCTCCCACACCAAGCGCCCAATCAAGGCCGATAGAACCGGTAGAAATAGAATCTATCTCTACGTGCGGCTTCTCACCGAGCTTCATGATGGCTCCTTCACCGAACTTCGCCTGGATGGCGCGGATGGTCTCATCCACACTCGCGCCGGTTCCGCGGTCTTCTTTTTTTACTTTTGCTCCGAATTTTGCCATGAAGGTATTGGTTAAGGTAATGGTAAAGGTTGCAACACGACTTCAATACGCTCCTCGGTGGTGCGCTTGAAGTGGTCGAGTGCGCGTACCACCAGTATATTGTATCCGGGATAGAGTATCAACGACTCACTGAAACGCCCCGCTTCATCGGTGAATATTTGTCGGTCATCAAGGTAGAGGTAGTTGACCCCTTTGGCGATGCCTTGTACGCGGATGTCAGGAGAGGTGACTGTCGCCCCATTTTGGGGGCTGGTGACGGTGATGACCGGCCCGCGCAGGTACGGATAGAGTGCGAATGCCGCATATCCCACGACCAAGAGCGTCACAAAGACGAACGAGGCGATCTTGAGCATTTTTCGTGCGTGCATCATACGCCTTCTTCTCGTGGCGGCAGTTTCTCAAGCACTTCACGGGGCTTGGATCCTTCGCCGGGTCCCACCACGCCGCGCTCCTCAAGCATATCCACAATGCGCGCGGCGCGGGCATAGCCGACCTTAAGTCGTCGTTGAAGGTAGGAGGTAGATGCTTTGCCGGCGCTGATGACCACCTCACGGGCCTGTTCATAGAGTTCATCGTCCACGTCGCCGTCTTCATCAACGGTCGCCTCAAAGATAGCATCCCGCCCCGTGACGTCCGTGAGGGTTATTTCTGACGCAGGCATGCCGTCAGAGTTTTTCACAATATGCTGTACGACTTTCTTGACCTCCGTTTCGGAAATGAATGGGGACTGAATACGCGCCGGTTTGGACATTTCTCCCGAGAGATAGAGCATGTCGCCCGCGCCCAGGAGCTTCTCCGCTCCGCCGGTGTCTAAGATCGTGCGTGAATCGATCTGGGAGGACACTTGGAGTGCGATACGGGCGGGGATGTTGGCCTTGATCAAGCCCGTGATGACGTTGACGGACGGCCGCTGGGTGGAGAGGATGAGGTGAATACCCACGGCGCGGCTCATTTGAGCGAGGCGCACGATCGCGGACTCAAGCTCACGGGGATACGTGGTCATAATGTCGGCGAGCTCATCGATGATGATGACGATATAGGGCATCTGCTCGGGGAGGGTGTCCGCATCTCCTTCCGCACGCTTGCCGCCCGCTTTTTTGAGCGCGGGATCAACGACGTTCTTGTGATACGACTCAATGTCGCGCACAGACTCGGTCTCGAGGATGTCGTAGCGGCGGTCCATTTCTTTTGCCGCCCACTTGAGCGCAAGGATGGCCTTCTTGGCATCGGTGATGACCGGCGTGAGGAGATGGGGGATCTTATTATAGAGCGTGAGCTCCACGCGTTTGGGGTCGATCATGATGAAGCGCAGCATCTCCGGCGGGTTACGGTAGAGGAGGGAGTTGACGATCGCATGAATAGCCACGGATTTCCCTGACCCGGTCGCACCGGCAATGAGACAGTGCGGCATCTTGGCGAGGTTGGCGAAATGCAGCTTCCCTGAGATCCCACGCCCAAGACCCAAGAGCAGATGCTTGCCAGAGTTCTGGTATTCCTCTGCTTCAAAGAGCGTCTTGAGCCCCACCGTGGTGCGAGTGCTGTTGGGCACCTCAATACCCACGAGCGACTTGCCGGGGATCGGCGCCTCAATACGCACCGGCGAGGCGGCAAGCGCGAGCTCGAGGTCGTGCTGGAGAGCGACGATCTTGGAGAGGCGGACGCCCTCTGCGGGCTTGAGCGCGTAGCGGGCGACGGTCGGCCCGATGGACACCTCATCCATCTCCACCGTGATGCCGAAGTTCTGGAGCGTGCGCTTGATGATGTTTGCGTTTGATTTGATGTCGCCCACGCCCGGCACGCCGCGGTCTCCCTCAAGCAGCGAGAGCGGTGGGGGAGAGAAGGGTGCGGAGAAGTGCCGCGGTGTGGGGGTGAATTCTTCTTCGTCCGAGATCTTCTCCTTCTTTTTGGTGGGCACTGTGGGCGCGGTCTGTTTTTGAGGGGCTTCTTCGTCGGTGTCATCCGCGACCGCGACTTTCTGTGGAGCCGCGGCGAGGAGTGCGGCGCTCTCGGGGGAGAGGGCGACCTCGCTTACGCGTGGTTTGCGCAGACTCATGATCCATGCACGCAGACGGCCTGCCAGGGAGCGCGTCCCATCAAAGCGCACCTCTGTTTCAAAAATAATGACCACTGACACGACGAAGAGCGAGAAGAGGATCACGGTGCTCGCATAGAAGTCAAAGAGTGCCATGAATGCGCGCGAGATCCCGCCACCCACAACGCCACCTGCTGCCGGTGATCCGTCGAACGTGCCACCAAGAAGTGAGATGATCCCCAAACCAGAGAGGATGAAGAGGATGGATCCAAGCATCACATGGAGCGCGAACCGCGGCCGCTCTTCGCTGAAGGCTGAAGCACCCAAAAGAAAGGCAAGGAGAGGGAGGATGAAATATCCGACGCCGAAGAGTACGTCAAATCCCCGGTAGAGATAGTGGCCGACTACGCCGGCCTTCTCAAATGCGGCAAGGAGGAAGAACACACCGAGCACGAACGCAAGAATGCCGATGATGCTCTTTTGCGTCTCATCCTTGAGGGCAGAAAATACCCCCTCTTTCTTTTTGTCTCGTTTCTTCCCTGCGTCATTGTTGCGCTCACCCTTCTCAGGTCGTCCGCGGTTTTTTCGATCATCTTGTTTATCAGTTTGTGCCATAGTTTTGCATTCATAATAGCACAAGGAGTTCCTTGGTGCGCATGGCGGGGCGAGTGGGTACTGTTGTGTGGAGACTTGCGGAATGCGACGGCATGAGCGACTTTGTTTTCTTTGGTGCGAAGCACCTTAGAAAACAAGAAGTGCCCGTGTGGTGCAACAGTACCCCGAGCAGTTTTTTGACTTTTTGCCGAGGGCCCCTATAATGGACAAACTTACCACTCACTCACGGCATCTTCCGGGATGTCCAAAAGACAAACAGAAAGACAAAAATCACGCGCGAACATAAAAGACATATGGAAAAAGACAACAACCAAAATACGCCGGGATCAAACAATAAGGACATTACTCCGGCGGGGAAGATGTCTTTTATTGGTACGAACGGCCTTGCTCAGGCGGCCAGTCATAAAGCACAACAGAAAGACCACTTCGCGCGTTCTCATCAGAAAGCAGAGAAGCTTTCCACGGCGGTATACCTGGTAACCAGTTTCCTCTCGGACAATGAGCCCATGAAGTGGCGTTTGCGCACACTGGGACTTGATGTCCTTAACAATATTTCCACCCTCAGGTCAGGGCTGCCGTTCGAGCGTGAGCAGGCCATGGGGAACGCCACACGCGCTGTCCATGACGCACTGTCCATCATCGAGATCAGCGCCACCACGGGGATGCTCTCGGAGATGAACTACCGCATCCTCAAGGACGAGTACGCGGGGCTTCTCCGCGACGTGCGCGAGAATGACCACGCACACTCACCGGAATCTTTCTCACTCTCAGATTCGTTTTTTATGCAGAAGGAAGACCAGGGGAATACGGCGTTGCCTTCACCGCGCGCAGATGAGTCGGCTGCGATCAAAAACATCGCTGATATCCTTGAGCATCACGCAGCAGCAGTTTCTAAAGGACAGTCATCTAAGGGACAAAATAATGTCTTTTACAAAATGTCCCTGACAACACCATCAAAGGTTGCGCCCGGGCAACTTTCCAAAACGCCGGCGCGATCAGCGCACAGGGCGGCTCCTTCCGCTGTACGCCCCAATGCTCCTCGTCCCGCAGGCAAACGAAGCGAAACAGTCCTTGCGCTCTTTAAGCGCGGTGGCGAACTCACCGTAAAGGATGTCGCGCGTGCCCTTGCCGGCGTGAGCGAGAAAACCGCCCAGCGCGAGCTTGCCTCACTGGTAGAGGCAGGCACCCTCAAAAGGACAGGAGAGCGCCGATGGAGCACCTACTCTCTCCCGTAGCGGACTCTCCAAACAACCTTTCTTTTGTGGGGCTCATGGTGTAAGGATGTGCGCGATTGCGCGTCTTTAATGAACAGAGACTTCGCATTTTTTCTTGCGACGTTTTTCTTGCTTTTTATCCCTATTTTCGCTATGCTGGTGTCGTGGAGTAGTGGCGTCGCCGCCGTGCGGCTTTGGCGTCAGTTATCCACACCTTGATTTTGCTGCCTTCTTTGGCAGTAGGTTATAATAGGGTAGTGATATGTGGGCGCCTCAAAGCGTTCGCGTAGCACGCAATAAGGCACGGAAAGCAAGTGTGGTCATTGACAACTGAATAGCACAAGACGTAAGGATGAACGTATTACAGAAAATACCGATGTAGTTCAGTGTGTCCATGGCTTGCGGAGGGCAGGCTCGGTGCGTAATGCACAAGAGGACCCACGCGGCACTTACAGGTTTGCAACTAAACCGTTTCCATGCGCATGCCGCGCAAGCGGCAGGTGAAGGGGGGCGGAATAGTATTATTAACCACGAGCACACATTGAGCGTCGATACCAATGGGTGTGAGTGTTAACGTCCACGACGTTCGCCGGTCGGGCAAGTTTTGATCCAAAACTTTTCCGACCGGCGAATGGTCGCGGTTATATTTATTAAAAAAGAATAGTTATGAGTACAATTACGAAAACAAAAACTGCAAAAGCGATCGCAGGATTTGTCGGTGTAGTGATGGGACTCGTGATGGTTGTTCCTGTAGCAGGAGCACAGACCACTACGGACCTCCAGGCACAGATCACCGCACTCCTCGCACAGATCAGCGCATTGCAATCACAGTTGGGTACGTCAGGTTCAACAACAACGACCAGCAGCTACACCTTCTCAACAGATTTGAAGATGGGTTCTACTGGTACTGATGTTATGAACCTCCAGAAGGTTCTCAACATGAGTGCAGACACACAGGTAGCAGCGACAGGTGCCGGTTCACCCGGCAGCGAGTCAAGCTACTTTGGCGGACTTACGAAAGCGGCTGTCATCAAGTTCCAGATTAAGAATGGAATTTCTCCGGCAGTCGGATACGTTGGACCGATCACTCGCGCAAAGCTCAATTCAATGAGCACGGGCACGGGCACTGGGACCGGTACAGGAACTGGGACTGGCACGGGCACCGGGACGACCACGGGCGGTCTCACGGTCATGAGCGCAACACAGCCGGCAAACTCACTTGCACCGGAAGGATCTTCACGCATTCCGTTCACTAAGTTGACGGTTTCTGCAGGATCATCCGATGTAACAGTTACGGGCATCGTGGTTGAGCGCACCGGTCAGGCTCAGGATGCTGTCTTTTCAGGAGTAGTGCTCTTGGATACCGACGGCACTCAGATCGGCACCTCAAAGACTTTCAACTCAAACCACCAGGCAACTGTTGGTGACACCTTTGTCGTTAAGGCGGGTACATCAAAGACCCTCACCGTAGCGGGAAACATGGCTTCGTCGCTTGATAGCTACACAGGCCAGGTTGCAAGTCTCGCGGTTACCGCAGTGAATACTTCTTCTACCGTTTCGGGTTCATTCCCGATCACCGGTGCATCGCACACAATGAACTCAAACCTGACGATCGGAACGGTTTCGACCTCCACGTCAGCATTTGATCCGGGCGCTGCACAGACGAAGAACGTTGGCGACACGGGAATCAAATTCACCGGCGTCAAGTTCACGGCTGGTTCCGGCGAAGACCTCAAGCTCTTCTCGATTCGTTGGCGCCAGGTTGGCTCAGTTTCATCATCAGACCTCTCGAATATCGTGACGGTCGTTGATGGCACGAGCTACCCTACGATGATTGATTCGACGGGCAAGTATTACACGACATCATTTGCAGGAGGCCTTCTCATTACGAAGGGCAACTCAGCTGATGTATACGTAATGGGCGACGTTGTTGGCTCAAATGCGGCAAACCGCACAGCTGATTTCGACCTCGACAAAGTTACGGACGTGTACTTCGTTGGTCAGACCTATGGCTACGGCATTGCTCCTTCAGGAACATACACGCCGTGGTACAACGGATACGTCTTCACGATCAATCCGGGTTCAGCAACAACGATCAGCAAGGCAACAGAAGTTGCGGCACAGAACATCTCAGTCAACGTTTCAAATCAGCCTTTGGGCGGTTTCGTAACGGACTTCAAGGGTGAGTCAGTGTCAGTAACCAGCTTGCAGATCACGATCGCAACTTCTTCCGGTTTTACGGGAGCGTCAGGCGGTGTTATCACCGGCATCTCGCTCTACGACGAGAACGGAACGGTTGTGGC
>MHUS01000013.1:10618-15692 GCA_001823505.1 Candidatus Yonathbacteria bacterium RIFCSPHIGHO2_01_FULL_51_10
CCCGACGGGACGTCATATCTACACCATCAAGGGTAAGATCCCTTCAGGTGTTGCCAATGGCTCAACGGTTGTTGTTTCAACAACTCCGTCAGGATGGAGCAGCCCAACAGGACAGACTTCCGGCAGCAGCGTCACGATCTCGCAAGGAAACTTTGCGATGAACACAATGACGGTGCGCGCGGCAGCTCTTGATATTGCGGTTTCTGCAACACCTGCGGCACAGAACATTGTTGCGGGCGGTCAAGGTATCACCTTTGCCAACTACCAGCTTGACGCTACACAATCAGGCGAGGACGTACGGTTCTCCTCAATGGTTGGGTTGCTCGGCGGTGGCAGCAACGGACTTGAAGGTGCCTACAACAACTTGTCAGCTTGTCAGTTGTTTGATGGCGCTACGGCTCTCAACACAGGTTCAAACATTGTGAATCCTGCTGCGGGGACCGCTTCGTCAACAAGCGCGAACACATTCTCATTTGACAATTCTCTTACGATCACGAAAGGGACCGTCAAGACGCTTGCGCTCAAGTGTAATGTTTCGTCAACTGCTGACAGCCTCTCGACATACCAGTTTGGTATTGCGAACACAGCAGCAAACATCGTGGTCACCGGCGTAACTTCCGGCGGCGCGGTTACTGAGACGGTTACTGCTTCAAACGGTCAAATCATGACGGTTAACAGCGGTTCAGTCACGGTTACGACAGATGCATCAAGCCCGTCATACGCGATTGCGGCGGCTGGCTCAACCGGAGTAACGCTTGGATCATACAAGTTCCGTGCAACGAACGAAGCGGTCAACTTGACTCGCATCGGATTGGGACTCGGAGCGATCACGGCTTCTTCAACGGCATCTGATCTTACCCAGGTAACTCTCTGGAGTGGCTCAACGCAGATCGGTACGGCAACCTTCGTGGGTGCAAGCCGTGTTGCGACCTCAACACTCTCAACTCCTCTCGTTCTTACAAAGGACACGGATGTGATCGTAACGGTCAAGGGTGACCTTGCGGCTCAGGGTACGTCTGAGGCAAGCAACCCGGGAGCACTCCTCACGGTTAACGTTGACGCGAACGGCACGAACACTCAGGGTACGGGCGCACAGTCTGGCACCACGATCAACGCTTCCGGTTCAACATCGGTTGCGGGAGTACGTGTCTTCAAGTCATTCCCGACGGTCGCACAGCAGACCTCAGGAATGTCAACAACGCTCGTTGGACAGTCAGGAACCGATCTGTATCGCTTCTCGATTGCCGCAAACAGCGCGGGTGACATTGCTTTGGACGAGCTCACGATCAACGTTGCAACTTCTTCATGGAGTTCAACGAACGGTACGACCTCGGTCACGAACCTCAAGGTCTACGCATACACTGACTCCGCATTCTCGAATACGGTTTCAGGGTCAAGCTTCACCGCAGGACAGGTCAACACAACAGATGCTGACCTTGTGAGCGGCGGAGACAACGTAGAAGCACTTGCTGCCGTTCTTACCATCCCTGCGGGACAGACCTACTACTTCAAAGTGGTTGGCGATGTCACACAGACAGCTGGTACGACAGGATCAGCAGGCAGTGTAACCACGAAGATCACGGGCGATGCTGCATATCCTTCAACGATCTCAACATTGTTGGGCGCATATGCGACAGGACTCGGAAACTTCATCTGGTCTCCGGTATCAACCACGTCGGCTGCAACAGGCAACCTCGACTGGACCAACGGATACCAGGTCGCAGGTCTTCCTTCAGGTGGAACGAACTCGTTCACACTCTCTAAGTAAGCCCTGGTGATTTCCTCGACGCCTCACGGCTGATAGGGAATGACTAAGCATAAAACCCCCTTCTCGAAAGAGAAGGGGGTTTTTGCGTTGCCTATTGCCTGAACAACCAATATATATCGTATATACTTCAAACCTTCCAAGGACTCCCCTTGGACAGCTGTCCAAGGGGAGTCCTTGGAAGATGCGGAGGTTGCATTATGGACATTTCCCCGTACAATAAAGGGATTATGGAACATCAACAAAAAAACACCCGGATACTTATTGTGGTCACCACTATCGTTGCCCTCGCCGTTGGGTACTATATCTACAAGGATGTGAATAAAACGCTTCCTGGGGGCGAAGCGCCATTGAACGCCACCACAACATCGGCGGTGGGGAATAATGCGACCAGCACCACCACGACCATCTCGGTGCCACTTCCACAACCTGTGCCTACTTTTGGACGGGTACTCCCTGCGGGAGTGCTACCAGACGATGCACGGACGATAGTCGTGTCGAATATCGCCAAATATACCGCTGAGCTGACCAAAGATCCCAGGGCTACCAATACATGGATCGCATTGGGGTTGCAATACAAAATGGCAGGCGATTACGCTGGAGCGGAAGAAGCATGGACGTATGCGACGCGCCTGAGCTCCAAGAACATCGTACCGTTCTACAACCTCGGTGATCTTTATTACGGGTATCTCAAAGATCCGGTAAAGTCAGAGGCAAATTTCAAGACCGTGATCGCGCTTGACTCTACTTATACGGCAGCATATAGAGCGCTTTTTGACCTCTATCGCTACGCATACCCAGCAAAGCAGAGCCTTGCCCCAGAGATCCTTCTGCAGGGGATTAAACAGAGCGAAGACCCTATTGATCTGACGATCCTCCTTGCTGGTTATTATAAAGATACGGGGGATATTGCCGATGCCCGTACCTATTATCAAAAGGCTATTGTATTAGCAAGCCAAAAGAACAACACAGCCCTCGCCGCCATGATTCAAAAAGAACTCGATGCCCTTAAGTAGGAAGTATTAAAGGGCGGAAAGGGAAACAGCCGGGGCGTGCAGAGCACGCCCCGGCTGTTTCGTAGGAGCTATCCAAGGGGAGTCCTTGGAAAATTTGAGCCTTGTTATACAAGGGTATCTAGGCATCATCCAAGGACTCCCCTTGGATAGAAAAGCGTTGTAGTATAATTGGATCATGGAGAGAAAATTTAATTTTGCTGTCGGAGAGTTTTACCACATTTATAATCGAGGTAATAACAAGTCGGACATTTTTCTTACAGGCCATGATCGGCAACGTTTCCAGAAGTTATTATACGCATGTAACAGCACAGAGCCTGTTGTTTTTAAAACGATCCAAGGACTCCCCTTGGACAAGATCGTGCGAGGGAAACCACTTGTTTCCATTGGGGCGTATTGTTTAATGCCAAATCACTTCCACCTTTTGGTCAGGGAAGTTTCTGAAGGAGGTATCAGTGCGTTTCTCTCAAAGGTGCTCACCGCATATTCGATGTATTTCAACAAAAAGAACGAAAGGACAGGAAAATTGTTTGAAGGGCCGTTCCGTGCAACTCATGTTGGGAATGACGAATATCTGAAATATCTTTTCTCTTACATACACTTAAACCCGGTAAAACTTATCAATCCAAAATGGAAAGAAGAAAGGATCGTTGACCGGGTCGGAGCAATGAGATATTTAAAGGGTTATCATTTTTCAAGCTATGTTGACTATGTAGGTATTTCTCGGCCGGAGCAAGCAATTCTTAGTCGTTCTGATTTTCCGGAGTATTTCAATGAATTTAAAGAGTTTGAGCGTTTTATTGCCGAATGGTTATCGTTTAATGAGGAAGAATAAAAGAATCCAAGGACTCCCCTTGGACAGCTGTCCAAGGGGAGTCCTTGGAAAAGGGGCGAGACTCTTGTTTTGATTTTTAGCACTTTGCGCTACAATATAATGGAGTACAATATTGAGTATATGAGCAGCCTTTTCAACAAAACGTTTTTTAAGTTTACCGCCGGATTTTTAGGCATTCTTTTTCTGGGGTTTGTGGGCTTGATCCTCATTAATATCTATGGGGGGACGGCGCTCAGCGGGGCACAGGCAACGCCCATTTCGGAAACTCCTACTCCTTGACCCTGGGAAGGTTTAACCTTTCCAGGTATTCAGGGTTGACTTTTTCTCTCCCTGGGCTATTGTGTGTGCAAAGCCAATGAACACAGGCACTCCATAATATACGGAGACAAGCCCTGTCGAGGTCGACCTTCTTTGTCCGCAAGGGCAGAGACAGGGCTTTGGACGGCTTGTTGCCGTTTTTTTGTTTTTTTACCAACTACCTTTTTCTCACCATGGCATTGTCAAAAGAAAAGAAGAAGGAAATGCTTGCCAAGGTACGTACGGCGCTCAAGGGCGCCCCGTCGGTTGTGTTCGTTAACTTCCATGGGCTCACGGTGGCCGAGGTGACCCAGCTCCGCCGCGGGCTTCGTGCCGCGGGCTTGGGCTATATGGTCGCCAAGAAGACGCTCGCGAAGCGCGCGCTTGATGAAGTGGGTTTTACGGGGACACTGCCGGAATTTCCGCAGGAATTCGCCTTTGCCTACCCCACATCAGAACAAGCGATCGCTGACGCATTGGCGCCGGTACGCACCGTGTACGCATTCCAGAAAGAGCACAAGGAGCACCTTGATATCGTAGGAGGAGTGTTTGAGGGGCAGTATCGGGACAAGGCGTCCATGCTTTCCTTTGCAACCATTCCGTCACGCGAGGTTCTCTACGCGCAGTTCGTCAACCTTATCAATTCACCCATCCAGCGGCTTGCGGTCGCGCTCGATCAGATCGCGCAGTCAAAGTCTGCTTAGGATGGCATTAATCACAGAATTCTATGTCTGAAGAATCAACAACCAAGACGGTGGAAGTACCCGCAAAGTTCAAAGCTCTCGTTGAGGGCATTGAGTCCATGAGCGTCATTGACCTCCATGAGCTCGTGAAGCTCCTCGAGGAGAAATTCGGCGTTTCGGCAGCGGCAGTAGCTGTGGCCGGTCCTGCAGCAGGCGGCGCAGCCGCTGAGGATGAGAAGGACTCGTTTGATGTGGAGCTTACCGCAGCCGGCGACCAGAAGATCGCGGTAATCAAGGCGGTTAAGGAAGTATTGGGACTTGGCCTCAAGGAGGCGAAGGATCTCGTCGACGCAGTACCTTCTATGCTCAAAGAGGGCATGAAGAAAGCGGAGGCAGAGGACCTCAAGAAGAAGATCGAGGAGGCGGGAGGAAAGGTTACGTTGAAGTAACCCCCCCTCTTTTTTAAGGCAGAAAACACGCC
>MHUS01000013.1:15702-18350 GCA_001823505.1 Candidatus Yonathbacteria bacterium RIFCSPHIGHO2_01_FULL_51_10
AAACTCATGCGCCTCTTTCTCATGAATCCCCAGGAGGTTATTTCTGATGCGGACGCGGCACGCCGCGCCAGGGTTTCTCCGCGCGCTACGCGCGCGGAGCTCGTGGTCCTCGCCAAAGCAAAGCTCATTACGCGAACGCAGGTCACGGAAGCAACCCCTCCGCGGTCAAAAAACGGCAAGCCCGGCAAGAAGCGCGTTTCTGCGGCACGGCTCAACCTCGCCTCTCCCCACCGCGAGCCGCTTCGCGTCCTTCTCGCGCATACTGGATCCGTGGAGGGGAATGAATTCCTACGGCGCTTTCGTGCCGCCGGCAAGCTCAAGCTTCTTATTCGCGCGGGATTTTTTATCGGAGAGGATGGGTCGCGGGCAGACGTCCTCTTGGTGGGGGACCGGCTTAATAAGTCCGCCATTGAGCGTGCTATCCGCGTCCTTGAATCCGAGATCGGCAAAGAGCTTTCCTATGCGTCTTTTGAAACAGGTGATTTCCTCTATCGGATCGGGGTATGCGACAAATTTGTACGCGATATCCTTGATTATCCTCACGAGACGGTCTTTGACCGTTTAGGAGGGGAGGCACAATAAAGATTCAATGCTCCTCCTAGGCATTGAATCTTTATCCACAGGAGCGGGTACCCACCCTGGATTTATAATGATAAAATAGTGATTGGTAGTGTATTTACCGATCAGCGGTTTCTTAGTGCGGGTCGAGCACGGCACACGGGAACCGATGAGCGTTTAATCAGTTTATTTTTAAAGTACGAACAATCAATATGGATTATAATCCAATGGCATATTCCGCAACCAATTGGGGCGGCGGGCTGGTAGATTCTTTTAACGCAGTAGGGCTTGGTGTTCTTGCGGTTCTTCCCAAGATCATCTTGGCGCTTTTTGTGGTCATCGCGGGCTGGATCGTGGGTGCTGTTATTGCAACCATTATCGAGCAGATCTTCAAGGCGCTTCGCGTTGATAAGGGGCTTGAAGCGGCGGGTTTGAGCAGCTTGGTCTCGCGCGCGGGATTTACCCTTAATTCAGGCAAATTCATCGGCGGTCTCGTCAAGTGGTTCTTCATCGTAGTCTTCTTGATGACCGCGTTTGATATTCTTGGCCTTACGCAGGTCAACGAATTTCTCCGCACGGTGGTGGTCCTCTACCTTCCTCGCGTGATCGTTGCTGCTTTGGTCCTCATTATCGCGGCATTCCTCGCTGATGTGGTGCAAAAGGCGGTTTCAGGTTCTGCTCGCGCGGCCGGTATGCACGCAGCAGGATTCGCAGCCGGTATTTCTCGCTGGGCGGTATGGGTATTCGCTATCTTGATCGCACTTCAGCAATTGGGTGTTGTGGGCCCGCTTGCCGACACGCTCTTTACGGGGTTTGTCGCTATGGTTGCCATCGCAGGAGGCCTCGCCTTCGGTATGGGTGGCCGTGATGCAGCAGCTCGCTACATCGACAAGCTCCATGGGGAGATCTCAGGAAAGACACACTAATTCGTCCCAAAGACTCAAAGAAACGACGGTGTCAGGTCAACGCTTGACACCGTTTTTTCTTTGAGTATACTTACCCGATACCCATTATGAGTATCAAGAACCACGCATACCGCAAGCGGCGGGGCTAAAAACCCCACGAGAGTTCTCTTTACTCTTAAGCCGCTTGCAAAAGGCGGTCTTTTTCTTTTAAGGGGTACGGACGTGATCGTTGACAATTCAAGATAGAACGAAGAGGTCTTAAAGAATAACATGCAGGAATGTGCATGCGGCAACGCATGCACGTCGAAATAAAATATGTGGTTTGTAGGTTTCCTAATAGGAACCTAAGAGCGTATGGTGGATGCCTAGACTTGAAAAGGCGATGAAAGACGCGGCTTGGCGGCGATATGCTTCGGGGAGGTGCCTAGCAACCTTTGATCCGGAGATCTCTGAATGGGGAAACCCGATCTCGTACATCGAGATTATCCCGACGTATCGTCGGGAAGCGCACCCAGGGAAGTGAAACATCTCAGTACCTGGAGGAAAAGAAACCAACCCATTGCTCATACTACGGCGTACACTTCGGTGTAATCCGTAGTCTGAGCGATGGAACATTCCCTTAGTAGCGGCGAGCGAAAAGGGATGAGCCCAAACCGGTACATCACACAGAGTGTGATGCCGCGAGTTAAAAGTTAATAAAGTTCATAAAGTAAAAAAGTGAATGTGAATTCACTTTACAAACTTTATCAACCTTCTACTTTATAAACTTGTGGACATCGCGCGTTGCGTGATGTACCGGGGTTGTAAGGGGCACACGTCGCATTTATGCGAGAAAAGTTATAAATGGTAATTATAGTCGAAGCTTTTGGAAAGAAGCGCCCCAGAGGGTAATGGCCCCGTAGACGAAATAATTATCACTTTTTTGTGTGCCATCTTGAGTACCTCAAGACATGAATAGCTTGGGGGAATCTACCGGAACTAACCGGTAAGGCTAAATACTTTTCAAGATCGATAGTGAACTAGTACCGTGAGGGAAAGGTGAAAAGTAGCCCGGTAAGGGCAGTGAAATAGACCTGAAACCATACGCTTACAATGAGTGGGAGCGGGCATCACACAGAGTGTGATGCCGCGAGTTAAAAGTTAATAAAGTTCATAAAGTAAAAAAGTGAATGAGAATTCACTTTA
>MHUS01000014.1:0-2734 GCA_001823505.1 Candidatus Yonathbacteria bacterium RIFCSPHIGHO2_01_FULL_51_10
CCCCATCGTCAGCGACAAGCTCTACGCCGTGCGCCGCGCACCCGCGCTTGGCTTCACCCGTACCGCGCTCCACGCGCTTGCGCTTGATTTCTCGACGCCTCATCATGGGCATGTGCGCATTGAGGCGCCCCTGCCCGTTGACTTTAAGAACGCGGTTGCAGAGCTTGAGAAACTGTGCTAAAGTGGCCGGTACTTGTTTTAATTATATGGCAATTTCACTTACCCCCGTTAACGTTGCGGCACGCACCAAACTCGACATCCGGTCGGGAGACACAGTGCGCGTGTCACTCAAAATCGAAGAAAAAGGCAAAACACGCCTCCAGGCTTTTGAGGGCTTGGTCATTGCGGTCAAGCACGGCAAGAGCTCAGGCGGTACCTTTACGGTGCGCAAGAATGCTTCAAGCGTTGGCGTAGAGAAGACGTTCCCGATCTTTGCCCCTGTTATTGAGAAGATCGAGGTTCTTCGCCGCTCCAAGGTCCGCCGCTCCAAGCTTTACTACATTCGCGAGAAAGTTGCTCGTGAGGTGAGTCACAAAATGCGCAACATGATGATCATGGCAGGCCGCGCGGGCTCCACAGACATTGCGGAGGCGGAAGAAGAGATCGAACTACCTCTCGAAGAATCAACAGAAGTAACACCGGCAACGGATGCTCCGGAAGTGATCGCAGAGATCATTGAGAGCAAAGAAGCGGAAACGACGGAAGAGGTAACGAAAGAATAAACAGAGGAAACAACAAAAGGTGGGGAACCGTCTTTTGTTGAATTTAGCCGAGACTTGGCGTATAATCGCCGAGTTGTATGCCCAGGTGGTGAAATTGGTATACACGCATCCTTGAGGTGGATGTGCCGCAAGGCGTGGAGGTTCAAGTCCTCTCCTGGGCACAAAATTAAAGAGCGGAACGCGAAAGCGTTCCGCTCTTTAAAATTTTGTAGCCCAGGAGAGGACTTGAAAGACGGAAGCGGTATACAAGATGCGGAGTGAAGCGGAGCATGCTTGTCGCTGAGTCGGGGTCGAGAAATCCGCTAGCTGGCGGATATTCGTGACAAAGTCCTCTCCTGGGCACCAGAAAAAATCCGCGAAAGCGGAATTTTTTGTGCCCGGAGAAATCGCAAATACGGGATATAAAATAAAGAACCCCGCGGCGCATCGCGCGCCGCGGGGGTTGTTGATTAAATCCGGCGTCCTTTGCCGGAGCCACCTTGCTTCACCGTAGTGGAGCGTTATGGTGACGGGGAACTAGTGTTGGTGGTCGTGGTGGTGGGGATGGGAGCACCCTTCATTGTGTGCATGCCCAAATTCGCCGGTACGAAAGAACGTAATTACCTGGCGTGAGAGGAACGCTGCGATCACAAGGGATAGAGCGGGATCAATCCACAACCAGCCGGTTTCTCGTATGAGCACACCGCCAACGACAACTCCAGCGCTTACGGACATGTCCTGTATCACATGGAGTGACGTGATCTTATGGAGAGCATCACGTACTCCGCCACCAGCCTTGAGGACAAGATGCTGGGAAATGTTCCCCAACAGACCGGCAAGGGCGACATACATCATCCATTCAGAGTGAATCTCTGAGGGATGAAGAAGTCGCTCAAGTGCTCCAATGAAAATGACGATGATTGCGCCGACGAGCAAGGCGGCGCTCACTTGTGTTGCCAAAGTTTTAATTTTGCCGCCACGCTGGGGCATTCTTTGCGCCGTGATGGAAGCCACGAAGGCAATCCCATACGTAACACCATCTCCAAAGGTGTGCCATGCATCAGAAAGGAGAGCAAGACTTCCCGTCAAGAATCCACCAAACAATTCTCCCAAGAAGATGATGATCGCGATGACGAATGCCCAAAGATATCTTGAGGACTCACACGAGCAGTCTTCCAGATCAGATGAAATCAAAAAGTTACATCGAGAGAAATGGCCATTGACCACGGTACACCTCCAAAAGTTAAAGAGCCTGTTGGTAGTATAGCAGATTTTTGGCAATTTGTCAAAGAGCACGGGTGATGGTATAGTGTTTTTCATGCTCTACACCCGTAAAGGTGACAAGGGCGACACGGGGACCTTCGGCTGTGATCAGCGCATGTCAAAGAGCTCGGTGGTCGCGGAAGCACTTGGAACGCTCGACGAAGTCAATTCGTTCCTTGGTGTGTGCAAGGTGAACCCCGATACTAAAAATGTGCTCGGCGAAGGTCGGTCCTTCGCCGAGATGATCGGTTGGATCCAACAAGAATTATTCATCGTGCAGGCGCATGTGGCCGGCGCGGATAAGACGATTGCGCAGGAGATCATCGGTCACATGGAAGGGGCGATCAATATGATAGAAGGAGAGATGCCCCCGATCAAAACATTTTTTGTTTCCGGAGGAACATCACTTGCCGCGTCTCTTGATTTTGCTCGTACGCTTGCGCGCAGGGCAGAGCGGCGCGTGGTGGCGGTATCGGAGGAAGGTAAGGCAAAGATAGACCCGACCATTTTGATGTTTCTCAACCGATTGTCATCCCTTCTCTATGCGATGGCGCGGCTCAGTAATCATCGGGCCGGTGTGGTGGAAGAGGCGCCGCGCTACTAATTAGTGACGGCCGCATATATGGTGCCTATGGTGTAATGGTTAACACTAGAGTTTGTGGAACTCTCGATCTGGGTTCAATTCCCAGTAGGCACCCAAGCACAAAAACCCGCGCGAGCGGGTTTTTGCGTTTTGGTGCCTAAGCGAGCCAACTGCTTGGCTCGCGGGG
>MHUS01000014.1:2792-12292 GCA_001823505.1 Candidatus Yonathbacteria bacterium RIFCSPHIGHO2_01_FULL_51_10
TTTGTCGCTTCGGTGGTAGCTGTCCTTGTCGTCGTAGTTGGTTTGGCTGTGGGTATGTTTTCAACTACCGCAGGGCCTTTTCACTTAGGAGCATTTAACGGGGGTGTTGGAATGGGCAAGACGTATTATGTTGACGCGGCTAACGGCAAGGACCAGTGGAGTGGCGTTATTTCTACTCCACAAGGTTCGCCCTCAACTGATGGCCCGTGGCGGACAATAAGCAAGGTCAACAGTACGTCACTATCGCCCGGAGACACAGTATTCCTTCGATGCGGTGATACCTGGCGTGAACAACTCAACATTTCAAACGCCGGCGCCAACGGATCTCCCGTGACAATTGGTCGGTATGGTGCGGACTGTAACGCTGCAAACAAGCCCATGATAAATGGAGCAGATGTGGTGTCCGGATGGAGCGTATCTTCGGGAAAGATTTACAGCGCACAGGTCAGTAGCCCCGTACGCCAGGTATTTGTTGACGGTCGGTATATGTCGCTTGCGCATCATCCAAACAAGGCAACTACCGGGAGTGCCTTTCTGACGATTGCAGCGAATTCCTCACCGCAGTCGGCCAGCGTAGCAGGTGCAGCCTACATTACCGCAAGTCAAACGGACTCCGCGTACCTAAGTGGTGTGGATATTAACAATGCAGGAATCCACATCAGGACAGTCGATTGGCTCATAGAAGATAACACCATTACAGGTATATCTGGCAATGCCATCCAGCTGCAGAGTGTCTCTGCGAACGCTATCAATAAGGGTTGGGGATATTATCTCGACAACAAGTTGTGGATGCTCGATTCGCCCGGCGAGTGGTACTGGGATTCACAAACACACAAACTGTATTTATGGCTGCCGGACGGCACTGATCCTGACACGCATCTCACGGAGGCATCTGTACGCGATGAAGGTATCTCTGCGTCGGATGCTCAGGCGCTCCACATAAATAACATCGCGGTAAGCAATGCTGGATTGTACGGCGTCCATGTCAGCAATCCAGAGGAATTCATTCTGTCTGGCTTGGAAGTTAAAAACTCCGGGAATACCGGAATCTTTGCCGCTGAAAGCGATGTCGTGAACGGGAACTTGAATAGTCAGGTAGTACGCAGGATCGAGAATAGTACTATCAGCAATAGTGTTCGTCAGGCGGTTGATTTGCAGCGGATACGCTATGTAACAGTAACAGGCAACACGACCTCTGAAACTGGCACGGTGGGGTCTCCGGTGGCCAGTGCGGCAGCACTCCGTGCCGGGAACAAGTCCGACAACACAGTAATCTCCAATAATACGATCGTTAGCTCCGGGTATAATGGGATCGCCTTTGGTAGCAACAACAATATCAAGGTGCAAAATAACCTTGTGCACGATTCGTGCAAGGTGTTGAGCGACTGCGGTGCGATCTATACATGGAACGGAGCAACAAGTTACTATTTCCTCAATGGGCTTCAAATAAAGGCTATCCCTGAAACCAAAAGTTGGATCATAGGGAATATCGTCGATGGAGTGGGCGGGGGCGTTGACGGTACGCCTCGCACATCCCGTGACAATTACGGAATTTATTTGGATAACTTCTCAAACGCTATAGATGTAGGCGGAAATACTGTCATGAATGCGGGTGTCGGATTCCACTCAAATAATGCTTTCAATAATTATATACACGATAATACGATCTATGGTGCAAGTAAGGTGCAAATGGATATGGTCGAGGGGTATGGTGCACCGTTTGGGGTCGTACAAGGGCTCGTGAATGGCAACACAACTCCACGGTACAATACGATATCGAACAACATCCTGTTCCCGGTTGTGAATGCGCCAAGCATATCGCTGACCAATATTCCTGCTTCAGCGGCCCCTGATACTTTTGGTAATTTTTCCAACAATAGGTACTCATCTCTTTATGGAGATATGGTTGTTCGTGAGGCTTACTCGGCGGAGTATCCTAATAGATCGTATCCCTACTATAAGGGCTTTACCTTGTCAGACTGGCGCGCGCTGCGATCCCAGGATATGAGCTCAAGCACTGCCCCACCTTTTTCAATTGCGCCATTTAAAATTGACCCTACGGTAGTCCCAACAGTGATGCTTGACATGACGTTTGATTCAGGGGTGGCTCCTTACCGGGTGCTTACAAGCGGGGCAAGTGTAAAATGGCATCCTGAGTCGGAATGTGAAAACAGTACGAGTGGCGGGTGTATGGAATTTACCCCTATCGATACGAGTAATACGACCGTAGAACCACAAGGTACCTTATTGGATGGCGGAACCGCGTCATTCAGTGTTAAAAAGGGTGCAACGTACCTTGTGCAGTTCAAATTATTATCGAAGCTTGCTCATCAAAATCTGGCGCTGAGAATAATCGGGTCTTCCTGGACTGATGTTGGATTTAATAACACAGAGAATCTGGTGGGATTATCCAATGGCCAGGTTATTTTCGCTGAACAAGATTGGCATGATTATGCCTATGTTTTTACTGCCAGCGAAGATACGGCGGCAAAAGTTGATTTCTGGATGCGGCTTGTTCCCGGTCCAGGCGCTGCGGTGCTCATAGACAATCTCAGTGTTAAAAAAGTCAAAGTCGACTTCAACGACCCCCACGATGATACAAACATTGTTGTCAACGACACGTCGGTTGCCAAGGCCGTCGCCTGTCCGGATGTCAATTTTGCGCACTGCGGGGAGTATATTGACTTGGCCGGCATATCTGTTGTGTGGCCGGTTGTTCTTCCTCCCTATAGCTCAAAAATAGTAGTGTGGGGGAAAAACCCGAACGTCATGGGCACGCCTGCCACCCCGATCAATATTCCACCACCCACGATCCCTTTTAAGGAAAACCAATACTCCTTGGATATCACTGCCCCCACGACTCCTCAAAATCTCACGGGAGCATCAACGCTTCCCACAGAGATCCGTCTTTCTTGGAGTGTCTCCACCGACAACATCGTCGTGGTTGGATACCATGTGTACCGTAATGGTAGTTTTTTTGCGACGGTATCGACCCCCGAGTTCGTTGATGGTGGGTTAAACACCTCTACCATGTATACCTATACTGTTTCCGCCTTCGACAATAGTGGCAATGATTCTCCTGTCAGTGCTCCTCTGTCAGTGACCACGAAAGCTTCAGGGGAAATCATTACCTCCGGAACTACGGTGGCACAAGCAGGATCACCGGTTGTCCTCACCAAAGATCTCGCTTTTGGAATGAAAGACCCTGAAGTGGCCACACTCCAGTCATTTCTTAAAACGAAAGGATTTTTCCCGAGTACCGAAGAGACCACCACCTACTTCGGCATCATCACTCAGCAAGCAGTCATTGCATACCAGAGCACCCGCTTCATTGATCCGGCGTTGGGGTTTGTGGGGCCAATAACCCGCAATGCCATTATGTCGGAAAGCGCTGCATCTTTCGGGCAAGCACCATCTAGTGATGAAGATCAAACACTCATTGAAGTACTTAAACGTGAGATTGTTCGGCTGACATCTATTGTGCAAGATCTCATCGCAAAGCTGGTTGCACGGGGGCAGAAAGTGCTGTAGAGATTTGATGTACGGGAACGATGGCGTCAAAGGACTTTGGTCCTGTGCCTACCGACAAGTAGGCCCTACGACCAAATCCAGTGTTAAATTTCACAGAAATCACCAAGAGTGGCAATGACTTTTTGGTTTTAATTTGGTAGACTTTTGGGATGAGTAAACGTCAAATCCTATTTGTCGCTGCATTCCTCATTTTTATTGGCCTTGGCTATTATTTTATCCCAAAGACGATGATTGTGTGTGGGAGTACACTACCTATCCAATGTGAAGAATATAGATGCGAAAAAGGTCTCATTTATAAGCCAAGTCCTATCGGAGGAGGGTACGCGAGGTGTTTTTGGGGAGGAGCTGCAACCCATATCGATATTAGCGGTTCCACGAATTAATTACGTGGGTACAGTCTCGCGTGTGGGGTAAGACAGTTGCGCCAAGTCTTTATTCAGGGCATTTTTATTTGCGACGTAGAGCGACCTAAATCTCTTGAGTGAAACGATTAGAGATTGGGAGTGCCCCTTGAGGCCGAGTGAAGTGCAAGAACTTCGTTCTTGCACTTCCAAGCGACTTTGTTTTCTTTGGTGCGAAGCACCTTAGAAAACAAGAAGTGCCCGTGTGGTGCCGAGGAGCAATCAAAGGGTTTAATACCCTTTATTTTGATATAATGCCAACACAAGGAGCTTTTGACCACTTGTCTCATGAAACTATTCTCTGATTTTGCATCATTTTGTCTTCGGCATGAACGCGTTCTTTCCCCCGCGGTGTTTCTCGGCGGGTTCATTATCGATAACCTGACACTTACGCGGATCGATCTGTGGGTCAGCAATGCGGTGCTTTTTTCATATCTTGCAATCGCGGGGACAAGTATCTCCCTGGCGAATTACTATGAGGGGCGCGGCGCGCAGAGCCGTTTTGCCGCACGGGCGACGGTGGTCCTTGAGCTTGCCATGCAGTTCGCGCTCGGCGGGCTCTTTAGCGGTTACTTTATTTACTACACCAAGAGTGCGTCGCTTGCGGTGAGCTGGCCGTTCATTGCGGTTCTGCTGTTCATGCTCATTGGCAATGAGCTTTTCAAGAAACGTTATCAACGGCTCGGGTTTCAGGTCGGGGCGTTTTTCTTCGCGCTATTTTCCTTCATGATCTTTTTCGTTCCCGTAATCGTGGGGAAGATGGGAGTACTCGTGTTCCTTGTCAGTGGCGTGCTGAGCATTGTGGGGATCGCTGCGTTTCTTGCTCTTGTGGCACTCCTTGCGCCACAGAGAATACGCGGAGGCCGCAGAACACTGATATTGGTTATCGGCGGCATCTATCTTGCGTTGAATGTTGCATATTTTACCAATATCATCCCGCCCATTCCGCTGGCCCTCAAGAGTTCCGGGGTATATCAGGGTGTTGAGCGTACCGCCACGGGAGACTACGAGCTGTCAGGAGAGCAGCACTCGTTCTTTGATCGATTAAAATTTTATGAAGAGGTCCACCTTACCCCGGGGGAGCGCGTGTACGCGTACAGTGCGGTGTTTGCTCCCACAAAACTTTCTACCAGCGTGGTGCACCGATGGCAGTACTATAATGAAGGGAAGCGGCAGTGGGTCACCAGTACCGAAGTGTCGTTTCCCGTCGCGGGTGGCCGTGACGGCGGCTATCGCGGGTTTTCGTACAAAGACGCGGTTTTTCCGGGTAAGTGGCGCGTGGAGGTCATGACCCCGCAAGGGCAGGTGCTGGGACAGGTGCAGTTCGTGGTATTCTATGTTGATACACCGCCGGTACTCATTACAACGGTCGGGTAACATATCTATCCAATATGAACAAAATTTTTCCGGCGATGCTTCTCTTGGCGTACGGTGTACTTTTTGTCGTTCTTGCGCTTCATCCGATTGACCGTGCCACGTGGTTTGTCGAAAACCTTACCGTGTGGATCATCGTGGGAGCACTCATCATTCTCTACTTGTGTGGTATTCGATTCTCAAACACCGCGTACGCGCTCATGAGCGTGCTTATTTTTTTGCATACCATCGGCGGGCACTATACCTTTGAGAAAGTTCCTTTCGATTGGGTCACGGATACGTTTGGTTTTGCGCGCAACCATTTTGACCGGATTGCGCATTTTGCGGTTGGCTTCTATGCATTTGGCATTGCGGAGTGGATCTTTATGAAGCGCGCCGTCTCAAGCCGCTTTCTCCTCTTCACCTATCCGATCTTTGTGATCGCAACGATCGCGATGAGTTACGAGTTGATAGAGTGGGTCTATGCGGCAAGTGCAAGCCCCGAGGCCGGTGCGGCATATTTGGGTAGCCAAGGTGATATGTGGGACGCACAGAAAGACATGCTCGCAGATACGCTCGGCGCGATCGTGGCAACCGTTTTTTTCTTCGTGTTACGCAAACCGAAATTTTTAAAAGAACCCGTTTAGTGCTTTTATGGACGTATTCTCACACGGGCTTTGGGGAGGGATCGCTTTCGGTCGTAGAAGGAAGCGCGATTTTTGGGCGGCGGCGCTCTTAGGAATGCTTCCTGACCTTGTCCCTTTCGGGCCGTTCTTTCTCATGGCGCTCTTGGGGATCGTCCCGCTTCATTTTGGCGGACCGCCGTCGCTCGACAACATTCCGCAATTTGTTTTTTCACTCTACAGCGTGACGCATAGTCTCGTTGTTTTTGCACTGGTGTTCGGCTCCGTGTGGGTATGGCGCAAGCGTGCGTACCTGCCGCTTGCAGCGTGGGGACTGCACATTCTTGTGGATATTCCCACGCACTCTACGGAATTTTTCCCGACGCCGTTCCTCTGGCCGCTCTCAAGCGCCCATGTTAATGGTGTGCCATGGAGCCATCCCTTCATCTTTTTCCCTGACGTCATTCTCCTGATCGTTCTCTACGTTTGGTTTTTTAAGATTAAAGGTGGATGGAAGGCTAACGGCAAACAAATTTAAGCCGATCAACCCTGTTTCGCAAGCTCTTCTTTAATACGCGCTTCAAGTTTCTCGGGATGATTGCGGTAATGGGCTTCGACGATCGTTGCGCCGTGGTGTCCGTTGGGGTAGGTCTTTTTGCCGCCTTTGTTTCCCATAAGGAAACGCTCGTGGAGTTCGTGAAGAATGATGAAGCGGCGTTCGTGCTCCGAGAGCACCCGCTCGATCCATATCTCGCCCTCAGGGATGAAGGGATACACACGGTCGTGACCCCCTTCTGAATATTCATTGAGAAAGAAATCACGCACGAGCTGGCCGTCAACAAGCCAGATCCGGACATCGGGCGTGCTGTATTCTTGGAGGAGGTCACGATGGATGCGCTTGATGAGCTCGTGGTGATCATCGCGCAGGGCGAGGATCTTTTTTGAAAGTGTGCTGAGCCGCGCGTGCTCCTCAAGTTTTTCGGCGGCAACATGCGCTTCATCAACGGGGATGCCGCTTTGCATCAGCGATTTTTCCGCGATGAAGTGGTTGATGAAAAAATGATGCTCGCGGCGATCGGTGTCCTTATCGATCCAAAGCTCGTGTGCCGGAATGAAGGGGAAGTGCGGTGCATGGTCGAACTCAGTAAAGTTCTCGTCGATCTCTTTGCGGACATACTCTCCGTCAACGAGCCACACGACAGCGCCTTCAAGTGTTGTGATCTTTTTGAGATAGACTTTCTCTTTATTGAACGATTTTGACATGCCGGGGATTTCGTTTAGTGTATCATATCAATTGTTCGCGCGTAGGTGTTCTTCTGGTACAATGCATCGATGCATCATGCGCTTGCCGTCGTTCCATTTTTTGAGGACCTTACCTACCTCGGTGTGTTTTTGGGAACGTTTCTCGCCGGCTATCTTTTCCCTGTTCCGGAAGAAGTGATCCTGCTTACGGCGGGTTACTTGGGTGGCATTCGTGCGGCGCACCTTTCTCTCCTTGCTCTTGCCGGTATTGCGGGGATCCTGGCTGGGGACATGGTCCTCTTTCGCTTGTCGCGGTCTGAGCATCCGTTCGCGCAAAAGATCAAAAACAAGATCGTTGACAGCAGTCTTTGGAAGAGTCCCCTTGTGTCTCGCGCACACATGGGGCGGACAATATTTTTCTTGAGGTTCGTGGTGGGGGTACGGTCATTCAGCCCGGTCCTCGCGGGGATCTCCGGTATGCGATGGCGCTCCTTTCTCTTTTGGGATACGCTCGCGCTGCTCGTGTATGTTCCATTCTTCGTGTTTCTCGGGTTTCATTTTTGGGATTCATTCGTGCGTGTTGTCACGCAGGTGGAGATCGTGCGCCACGCCATATTTTTTGGCGTAGTGGCGCTTGCAGGCGTGGGAATCGCCTGGTTTGCAAAAAAAGAACTCAGCGGTGCGGGTTTACCTGAAGGTGAGGGGAAAGCCGGGGGATAGGCATTTTCGCAAGGTGTTGCATACGGTGAGGCGATGAGCGATACTAATGATATGAAAACGCGCAACTTATGGATCGCACAAAGCGTGCTTATTGCGGGAGGCACTATATTTGCATGGAATGCGGTGGTTACGGATTTTCTTCGGTTTTACCGCACGGAGGGCACGATTTTCAAGATCTCTGATTGTATCTATCCCAATCCGATCACGACACCGTGTTTCTGGGGGGCGGTACTCTTTGCGGTGCTCTTGATACTCACGGTTCGGTTGCATAACGGAACGGAGATCCTCGGGCGACAACGCCGTATCCTCACGCTTCTTGTTGTGGGCACTCTTTTTGCGTGGGGGAATTTTCTTTGGGGTATTCGCAGTTTTTATAGTGCCCCAAGCGGTGAGGGGACATCGTGCTCCGGCGTACCGGTGGACTCGCCGCTCCATACGGCGTGTTTCTATGGCGCACTTTTTTTTACGGCGTCGCTCATAGCCGGGTTTTTCTATCTCCGCGCCTTGAGGAAAAGTGATAGGATATAAAAATGGATGAATTTCTAAGTCTCAATACTGAGCATGCCCTATTGGGTGAGCATGACAGCGATGCACTCGCTAAGGCGGTGCAGGTGTTTGCAAACGTAGAAGATGGTGATCCACGGTCATTTAAGGATCTCCCCGAGAATGAGGAGATCCTTACTCAAGTTGAGGAGGTTGTTCATGCGCTTGGTACCGGAGCGCTCACCCATGTGCTTTTGGTTGGGATCGGAGGGTCGAGTTTGGGCGCGCGAGCGGTAGCGAGCGCGCAGCAAGGTTTGACGCGGAAACTTCTTGTGGCCGAGACGGTGAGTCCGTACGTCACAAAAGAAATTTTACAGACACTCCAAAATGAGGTAAGGGAAATGCAGAATCTTGCGGTTGTTGTCGTAAGCAAGTCGGGGACGACGACAGAGACCGCCGCGCACGCAGGTCTTTTTCTCTCGACGCTTACGGAAAGGTTTGGTTCCATTGCCGGCAGGGTTGCGGTGGTGACCGATGAAGGGTCGGCGCTTGCGGCACTTGCGGACAAGGAAGGATACAAAAAACTTTTCATACCAAAAGCCGTCGGCGGGCGGTACTCGGTGTTCTCTGCGGCCGGGCTTTTGCCGCTTGCCCTTGTGGGTGTGTCTGTGCGAGAGCTCGTGGGCGGCGCGCGCTTTGCGCGCGCCGCATTCCTCAAAGAGGGCGTTTCAAGCATTGCCGCTCGTTATGGAGCTTCACTCGCTTCGTATGCAAAGCAGGGGTTTCGAACGCACAACCTTTTTGTTTTTGAACCCTCGCTTGAAGATGCGGGCAAATGGTGGCGCCAGCTTGTGGGGGAGAGTCTTGGCAAAGATCGCGACCGCGGCGGCAACACCACTGAGGCAAGTATTCTACCCGTAGTCTCTACCGGCTCGACCGATCTGCATTCCGTCGGTCAGTTGTATCTCAGTGGTGCGCCGGGCATTGCGACAACCTTCGTGCGCGTTGGAGTATCAGCCGATAATGACCTCGTCGTTCCTGAGGAAAGTGTCGCAGGGGCTCTCGTCCCCGGGCTCGGCGGGCGCACTTATACTCAGATCTTGAGTGCGATCACGGAGGGAACCGAACGGGCATACATGGAGAAGAA
>MHUS01000014.1:12340-15741 GCA_001823505.1 Candidatus Yonathbacteria bacterium RIFCSPHIGHO2_01_FULL_51_10
TTAAATGGCCTTTCCTTGGGTGCAGTGGGGGCATTCATGGAAACCCAAATGATCGCGGTGGCGCTGGCAGGGGAGCTTATTGGTATAAATGCCTTTGACCAGCCGAACGTTGAGGATTACAAACGCCATACCCGTGAGATTTTGAATTCCCAGAACCAGTAAACTACACTCCTGTGTGTGGATAACGCACCGTGGCGCATGGTATACTCTATCCGTACTTTTTAATCATCGTAGTATCATTCCATGCTTAATTTTTTCAACTCAATTCTTGGCGGTGTTCCCGATAGTGCGCTTGCGGATACGACGGCCATTCTGAATTCGTATTCGTTCTGGAGTTTCGTCATTGTCGCTGTCGGGACAAGTGTCTTGGTTTTTCTTACCGCAATGCGCATGAAAGGAGGCCTCTTTAGCAAAGTGCTGTATTATTTTGGTGCAGGAATGGTGTTGATATTCCTTGGGTACATTCTGGTCTCGGTTCCGGTGTGCGCCGCCTCCCCCTATTCCAAGATTGTGCACGACATGCTCTATCTCGTTGCCTATCTCCTCATGGCGCTTGGTGCGAACCGCCTGTACATGTTTACCAAAGGGAACTAACCGCTTTGATATACATTATGAATGAACTCGAACAATACAAGGCACTCATCTCAGAGGTGATCAAAAAACAGATCATTATTCTCGGTCCTGATATTGCGGTACTTAAAGCCCGCAATGTTGCTGACCTTACGATCGATAAGGACGGGACGGTCACGGATATTAAAGGCGATCCGGCAGATGCCCTTGAAAAACTCATTGATACCTACGTTGAGCTTTCCGGTCAGATCGTGAAGAACGCTCTGGGATCTATTTTCACTAAATACCCGGCAGTGGCGGCACGCCGCGCGACGCAGGCATAACAAACCATGAATGGCATCGCCATCGTAGTGACTCTCGTGGGTATCGCCGCACTCGGGGGCGGGGCGATATTGTATGTTCGCGCGCGCAAATTGGCCGCCGTGGCGCGTGCGAGTGACGATGATGTCCGCCATCGGATGTACGAGCTCACTATCTTAAAAGAAGTGGGGGACCGCATCGGATATTCACTCAACGTTGAAAAGATCGCCAATGTGATCGTGGGCTCGCTCAACCAATTCATCGAGTACGGCGCGGCTTCTTTCATGCTGATCACGCCGGAGAAGATCATCTTCAAGGCTGACCTCGATAAACCCGTCTCGCACGCGTTCTTGGACGACATCAAGGTACGTATGCGATTGGCGCTTAATGCACTTCTTGATCGTGACCTTTCGCAGACGCCACTTGAGGAGACCATCACCGGCACGGCGATGGTGGACGGCATGAATGAGCCGGTACGATCATTTTTCAACATCCCTCTGGTCATTTCAGGAAACATTGCGGGGCTCCTTACGGTTGCGCACACCAAGGATGGGCTCTACAAAGAAAAAGAGATGACCATGCTCTACAAGATCGTGGGGCAGGCATCGCAAGCGGTGACACGACTCGAGGAGGTGATCACCGTTGAGCGTGGGAAGCTTCAGGCGATGGTGGAGAGTATGGCTGACGGGGTCCTCATGACCGACACCGATTCTCGGGTGCTTGTTGCCAACCACGCCCTTCGTAATATCGTTTCCACGCCTGACGGGCGCGACGTGACGATCTTTGATGTGATCGACGCGTGCGCCGGCATGTTTGACGTGCGAGGACGGCTTGAAGAGAGTATCAAACAGGGGCGGACCTTTGTTGCCGATAATATCAACCTGGCCGGAAGTATCTACCAGATCTTTTTGTTTCCCGTCAAAGGGGCGAACGCGGGGGGCGGTACGGTTGGTGGTGGGGTGATCTTTCGTGACATCACACGAGAACGTGCGGCGGAGAAGATGCGGGAAGATTTTACCTCGATGATGGTTCACGAGTTGCGCTCGCCTCTCGACAGTATCAAGAAGATCGGTGAGCTCTTGCGCACTCCGTCGATCCGCGATGACAAAGCGGCGTACGATGAATACATGGGGATGGTATACCAAAGCGCGTCAAACATGCTCGAGTTGGTCAACGATCTCCTTGATGTCGCCAAGCTTGAGTCGGGGAAATTTGAGGTCAGGAAAAAGCCTGCAAGTATTCGCGAGCTTATCGAAGAGCGGGTGAAGTTCTTTGAGACGCCGGCGCATGACGCTACCCTGCGGCTGGCCTCTTCTGTAGATGAGCATATTCCCCACGCGATCTTATTTGACCAGATGCGCACGGCGCAGGTGCTCTCCAACCTTCTTTCAAACGCCATCAAGTTCACCCCTCCGGGAGGGCAGGTCACCACACGAGCGTTCCTTCATGCTCATGGAGCGGATATCAACCAAGAGGCGGCCCTCGCCGGGATACCATTGCCATTATCCGAAAAAGACCCCCGTTTCGGCACCCTGCAGAACTCGGTGGTTGTTGCGGTCACCGATAACGGCGAGGGTATCTCGCCGGAGAACCAGGAGAGAATGTTCAACAAATTTGAGCAGTTCTCAACGAGCATTCGTGCAGGAGAGAAGAAGGGAACCGGTCTGGGTCTCGTTATTGTGAAGGGTATTATCGAGACTCAGGGTGGGATCGTGGGGGTGATCTCTCAGGAAGGGGCGGGCTCTACCTTTTATTTTACAATCGCAGTATAATGGCTCTATTATGAAAAAGATACTCATTGTTGATGACGACAAAATATTTTCAAAAGTGCTTCGTGATGCCCTCGTGGCGGCAAAACCGGATGCGTACGAGATAGTTAGTGTGTATGATGGGGAAGAAGGGCTGGCCAAGATCGCCGAGCTCAAGCCTGACATGATCGTCCTTGATATCATGCTCCCGAAGCTTACCGGGCTCGAGATCCTTGAGAAACTGAATGAAAGCGGGGTAACGATCCCGGTGCTTATGGGCACACAGTTTGCGGATCTTGAAAAGATCAGCAGAGCGGTTGAGCTTGGAGCAAAGGGCTACATCGTGAAGTCTGACTACAGCTTGGAGCACATCATTCGCCAGATCGACGATATTTTAAAAGATTAGCGGTTAAATAGTACACACATGCAACAAAACCATGTTTACAATTTAATGAAGCAGTACGTTCAAGAGCACAAAGCACTTTGGCGCATCAAGCGGGACTATATCAAAGATGCCAAGGGACACACGGAAGTCATTGCCTTTTGGAAAAAATTCCAAAACGACAAAGAGAAGCACGTAAAAGACCTTGGTGCTTTGATCAAAAAGTACACGGGAAAACTCTAGTTGCGTGAGAGATGACTCCTAAGGAATACCTCAAAGGTAAAAAAGTACTTGTGGTGGTGTTGGGTATTCACGGTGGCGGAGTAGCCACGGCAAAGTGGTTTTTTGCTCATGGAGCGAAGGTTATGGTCACCGACTTGAGGACCGCAGAGGAGCTCAAG
>MHUS01000014.1:15827-25939 GCA_001823505.1 Candidatus Yonathbacteria bacterium RIFCSPHIGHO2_01_FULL_51_10
CCCGGGGTGCCGCGCGAGAGCAGGTATCTTGCGGCGGCAGTTAAAGCGAAGCGTGAACTTCAAAATGACGCAAGTCTTTTCTTTCGCTTTGCTCAAAATCCAACGATCGCGGTAACGGGTACGCGCGGCAAGACAACCACGACGCACTGGATCGCGCAACTGCTTTCAAAAAAATACGGCCCTATTGTGCCAACGGGGAACAATCCTGACAATCCGTTCCTCACCGAGTTGCGGTTGCTTGAGCGTTCTCGAGACACCAAACGCCCTGTGGTGGTGGAAGTGTCGTCGTGGCAATCGGAATACATGGCGCGCGCTCTGCGCGCGCCATGTATTGCCGTGATCACCAATTTGTTCCCCGATCACCTCAACCGCTATGGTGGCTCAATGGAGGAGTACGCGCGCGCGAAAGCGGAAATTTTCCGACTGCAAGATAAGGACGATACGCTCGTGCTCAATGCCGATAGTACATGGACTCAATTTTTTCTCAAACAAAAGCCGAAGGCGCGCATGTTCTTCTTTTCAAAAAAGCCGCTTGCAAAAAATCGCGAAGGAGTGTTTTTGCGTGGAGCACATCTTGTGTTTCGCACGAACGGAAAAGAACAAAAGATCTGCTCGGTAAAAAAATTCACCAAGGACTTTGGTGAGCATAATCTGGAGAATGTGATGGCGGGAGTTGCGGCACTTTTCGCCTTTGACCAAAAGATGAAATTTTCTGAGCGCAGTCTCCTGCAACTAAAAGGTGTGCATATGCGACAAGAAATTATTTTTAAAAAGCGAGGGCTTACGGTGGTGAATGATAGTACGGCAACCTCTCCCGATGGCACGATCGCGGCGATTGAGCGTTTCAAGAACGACCACCCCTTACTCATTACGGGCGGCACCGATAAAGATCTGGAGATGCGTGAGCTTGCCCGGGTGATCAAACAACATATTTTGCCGGCACGTCTTATTCTGCTCAATGGTTCGGCGACGAAATTGCTTGTTGCAGATCTCTTGCGAAAAAAATATTTTAAAAAAACCAAACCGCAGCTTTTTGGAACACTTATCGAGTGTGTAGAGGCAGCAACGTTTATCGCAAAAGGGAAGGGCACCATTATCTTCTCCCCCGGCTCGGCGAGCTTTGAAAAATTCAAAAATGAATTTGACCGTGGAGAGCAGTTTAACAAGCTGGTGAAAAATAGTTTTACAAAAATTTGACAAAAATAATATAAAGTAGTATTATAACAAATAGTTTAGCAAGGTATTCTTGCGACTGGTCCGGCAGTTCCGGAAGCACATTGAGAGGACAAAACGATGACTATTATCATCGACGCAGATGCGGCCACATTGGCTGGTCTGCAAATCGACCTGCTTCAGAAAATACGGGCAGGGCATATTACCCCGGCACATTTGGCCTGGTTTAATGGGCTCACTAAGAAGGCGCGTGATGAGCTTGCCTTGACCAAAGTTGCCCAGGCGATCAAAAACATTCTCGAGTTCGTCGGCACCGTTGTCATCTCTGCCACCGGCACATTCGTTGCCCGCGAGAAGTTTGTCGTTGACACCAGCCGCGAGGCAAAGGTCAAGATTCGGTCTCTTGGCCCGAACTTTAAAAATTGGTTTCTTGCCGGTGAGGGTGTGGTCGAAGATCAAATTGGCGAGCAGGTGCTTGGCATAGCTCGATTACGGAAACCATCGGCAGATACTCCGATCATCGCAGAGCTCGGCGGCAGGGAGTTGGCGACCACGGGCCTCACTCAAGTGTATTCATACATGGAACAGCAAAAAGCGGAGGGGGTCTTCTATGTTCCGCAAGCAGTAATAAAACTTGAGGGAAATCGTTTCAGCTATACCAACAAGGCCGGCGAGACCATCACTGAAGAGGTGGCGAATCCCGAGCACCTCTTTGAAATGAATGGGAAGTGGTATGTGCTCCGTGCCGTCAACGTGTACTGGTACGACGTCGGTTGGAACGTCGACGCGAGCTCCGTCGAGGACCCGCGCGCGTGGGGCGATGTCAATCGGGTGTTCTCTCGCAATTCTGTTCTCGAATCCTCTGCCACTGTGTCGGCGCAAGTCTGACCCGGTGTCTCTTGGTCCCTTGGATTCTCTGACCCTCGGTTTGCTTCGGCAGACCAGGGGTCTTTTTTTTGACAAAATATGGTAGAATACTAGAAATAAAGAGTCGGTTTACTCAAGGCGTAACTGCCGGTAACGGCAATGAAAACTATGATGCGGGAACTTTTTGCACAGTCTGGCTATGGATACGGCCAAGGAATGATGAATGGGGACTATGGGTACGGCATGGGGTGGGGTGGTGCGTGGCTGGGAGGCATTACGATGATCCTCGTATGGGCGCTTTTGGTGCTGGGGATCATGGCGCTCTGGAAGTACCTTCGTGGTACGGACAAGAACGACAAGTAGGTTCAAGAAAACAGCAAGCACTCGGCCCAGGCCGAGTGCTTGCTGTTTGGGTGCCGTGTTCTATACTGTATATATTGTCATTTAATTATTTTTTACCATGGAAGATCAAAAAAACATGTGTGAATGCAAGAGTCCGCTTTGTGGGATGCACCGACGCCACGGGGCGCTCAAAGTGCTTCTCGTCATACTCGCCATCTATATCGCGGTGCTTGCGATCGGCGAGGTCAAGAAGGTTGGCATCATCGGCAAAGATATTGCACCCCAGGCGACGATCGTTGTTTCCGGTGAGGGTGAGCAGTTTGCAAAGCCGGATATTGGCACGCTTTCCTTCACGGTGCGCGATACGAAAAAAGTGGTTGCCGATGCGCAACAGGCAGTCACCACAAAAACTGATGCCGCACTTGCCGCCCTCAAGGCACAGGGTATCGCTGACAAAGACATCAAAACAACCTCGTATAGCATCAACCCGCATTACGAATGGAATCAGGGAGGATACTGCGCGGTTCCGGTGAGCTCCGATGGCATTGCGTATCCGTGCCCTCCGGGGAAGCAGGTACTTACCGGCTATGAGGTCTCGCAGAGTGTCGAGGTTAAGGTGCGCGCGATCGATACGACCGGAGCAGTTCTCGGCAAGCTGGGGGATATCGGGGTGACCGAGGTCGGTGCGGTGTCATTCAGTATCGAGAACGAAGACGCTATCAAGGCGGCTGCTCGTGCCGAAGCGATCACTAAAGCGCAAGATCAAGCAAAAATTCTTGCCGATCAGCTGGGCGTTTCGCTCGCACGCATCGTGTCATTCTCTGAATCAGGGGATGGCTTTATGCCGATCTACATGAAGGCAAATGCGTATGGTGCTGATATGGCCACTCCGTCCGCAGCCCCGTCGGTGCCGACGGGCGAGAATCGCATTGTCTCTAACGTGACGATCACCTACGAAATTCGGTAAATACTAGACAAAAATAGCGCAAAGAGTAGTTTTCAAAGCCCCGCGTACGCGGGGCTTTGTTTGACAAAAACAACGGATGGAGTAGGGTAATCAGTGGCTGTTCCTACTAACCGACAAGAGGACACGATGCAATGAGTCGTAAAAGCGAAGATGTTTCGAAGAGCCCCCTGGAGCTGTTTCAGGCAGGCGGCACCGGGATGTATTGGTTTCCGATTCAAGATGGTGAAAAATACCGCCCGCAGATAAACGTGCAGGTGCGGTACGCCAAACGAAAAGGCGGCAATCGCATGTATCTTGATGTGATTGATATCGAGAAAGGACACGCGTTCTTTCGGGCATGGAAGGAGTTGAGGGGCGAGGATGCTGAAGACGGTGACAATATCTGGATCAATTTCCCGCCAAGAAAGGGCAAGCCGCCGGAACGCATTCCTCGGGCAAAGAAATACTTTCTGCAGGCGCTTCAGCGATATTTCCGCGCGATCTATGAGGGGAAGAGGGTCGATGATTGGGCGGAATTACCCCCAGCGTCGGACAACTTTTCACGCCGTGACATGACAGTGCGCACAAGAAACATCCGTCCGCCGCGGTCTCAGATGCGTGTGGTATTTCGCTAAGCAGACCTCGTAACTCTCACCGCCCCCGCAAGCTTGCTTGCGGGGGCGAACTATTTCATTGACAACCCGCCCTGAAGAGAGTACTATCATACCTAAGAGCCCGCGAGGGCTTTTAAAATTGCCTAACGTAACTATAGAATATGAGCTTTTCAAACTATCTCAAAGAAACAAAAGGGGAATTAAAGCACGTCAGCTGGCCTTCACGCACGCAGACCACGCTGTTTACCATACTCGTCATTGTGGTCTCGATCGCGATGGGTATCTACCTTGGCGCATTTGACCTCCTTTATACGGCCATCCTAAAAGCGCTCTTGGCGGCCAAAGGCTAATCTCACATAATTCATATGTCTAAACAAGAGACCGCAACCGAACGCAATTGGTACGCCATCCACACCTATGTGGGGTATGAGAATGCTGTCCAGCGCAACTTAAAACAGCGCATTGAGTCGCTCGGCATGGAGGACAAGATCTTTAGTGTCATCATTCCTACCGAGAAGAAGATCAAAGTGAAGGGAGCTAAGCGCGTGGAAGTTGAGGAGAAGATCTACCCGGGCTACGTGCTCGTGGACATGATCGTTACCGATGACTCATGGTATGTGGTGCGCAATACGCCCCGCGTTACCGGATTCGTGGGCTCGGGGATCCACCCGGTGCCGCTCGATGCATCGGAAGTAGAGATGCTTTTCAAGCGCATGGAGAGCACGGGCGTAAAACACAATATTGACCTCGCGATAGGCGACCCGGTCACCATTACCGACGGACCGTTCAAAGACCTTGAGGGCAAAGTGTCCGAGGTGGACGATGAGCGCGGCCGCGTGAAGGTGCTCGTTTCCATGTTTGGCCGCGAGACCCCCGTCGAGCTCGATTTCTTGCAAGTAAAGAAGATTTAAGGTAGAGTGGTCGCACCAGAAAACAACCTATGGCAAAAAAAATAACCAAAAAAATAAAGCTTCAGGCACCGGCAGGCAAAGCAACCCCGGCACCACCACTGGGACCTGCCTTGGGGCAGGCTGGCGTTAACATCGGTGAATTCGTCGTCAAGTTCAATGATGCCACCCGTGAGATGATGGGGGATATCGTGCCGGTGGAGATCACGGTATACGAGGACCGCTCGTTCACGTTTGTTCTCAAGACTCCTCCCGCATCAAGCCTCATTGTGAAGGCAGCTGGCGTGGAGAAGGGTTCCGGGAAAAATCGCGTCTCTAAGGTGGGCAAGGTCACGAAGGACCAGGTCCGCGCGATCGCGGAGCGCAAAATGGCAGACCTCAACGCCAATGACATTGAGGCCGCCATGAAGATCATTGAGGGAACCGCTCGCTCGATGGGGATCGACGTGAAGTAATGCACGTCGATGTTAAGTAGAAAGAAGTAAACCTTCCTCCAAAATCACATATGTTCGTAAAGCCCCGATCGTATCGGGGCTTTACTTTTGGGGGTGGGTGGGGTAGGGTGGCGGAAGCAGTGTTTGTACAATCCCGGTAAATTTACAGAGGAGATGCCGTCATGGCTGAGTCTTTTAACGAAATAAGTGTTCGAGTATTGGCAAGAACTCAAGTTGATCGTGAAGCGGTTCGCGAATGGCTTGATGAAATGGGGGCCGATGAGTTTGAGATTCCGGCCGAAGAAATTATTTCTGACCCGGCGCTTTTAGTTGCCCTGGCTGCCAAGCAATGTTATATGGCATTTCAGCCAGGGCTCAACCCCAACGTCAACAAAGTTCGCAAAGATATGCTTGAGTACCTCGATAACGTGCTCAAGCAGGGGCATGGTTCGGTTCTTGAACATGCAGTGTTCACCTTCGGCATCAATGGCTGCTCGCGAGTATTTACTGGTGAGATGAATCGCCATCGGGCCGGTGTTGGTATCTCCGAGCGGAGTATGCGGTACATCAGGTATACGAGCATCAGGTTTTGGATGCCCGAATGCTTTCGGGATGAAAACAGTCTGATTGTCGGCAGGGAAGAAAAAAAACGGCAAAGCAGAGAATTGCTCACGGCGCAGTTTGCAAGCCAAGAGCAGATGATGACGAAATTTGCCAACATCTGGGAAGAAGAACTCTCAGAGACCAGCACGTTTCATGCGAAGAAGATACTCACGTCTGCTTTTCGGCGCGGCATCGGCATGGGCATCGCAACGGGTGGCGTGTGGACGCTCAATCTTCGCGCGCTCCGTCATGTGATTGCCCTGCGTACTGACGCGGGCGCCGAAGAAGAGATCGTACATGTCTTCAAAAAGGTCGGCAGGATCATGATCGCACAAGTGCCAGAGATCTTTGGGGACTTCAAGGATGTTGACGGGGTATTGGTTCCGGATTATTGGAAGGTGTGATCAACCCTCGGCCTCTTTTGGCCACAAGCCCTGACATGGACGTCGGGGCTTTACTTTTAGGGATGGGTGGGGTAAAACGTAAAAAGCAAATACTGAGAGGAGTACATTATATGACCGTGATGAATGATCGGTGGATTCGCCGTATGGCCTTGGAACAAGGAATGATTGAACCATTCGAGGCTGGACAAGTGAGGCAGCCTGGTTCTGAAAAAGTTGTTTCGTACGGAACGTCGAGCTACGGGTATGATTTGCGGTGTGCGAAGGAGTTTAAGATTTTCACAAACATAAACTCCACCATCGTGGATCCAAAACATTTCGACGAAAATGGGTTTGTGGATATATCCGCGAACATTTGCGTTATCCCTCCAAACTCATTTGCTCTCGCACGGTCCTTGGAGTACTTCCGTATTCCCCGGAACGTGTTGACTCTCTGTCTCGGGAAGTCAACCTATGCACGATGCGGTATCATCGTGAATGTGACGCCACTTGAGCCTGAATGGGAAGGCCACGTAACTCTTGAGTTCTCAAACACAACACCCCTTCCGGCAAGAATATATGCACTCGAGGGAGTGGCCCAGGTTATCTTTCTGAAGGCAGATGAGGTGTGCGAGACATCGTACAAAGATCGTAATGGAAAATATCAAGGACAAATAGGAGTAACGCCTCCGATGGCTTAAAAGGTAAAATTAGGCTTTCCTTCTGCCGGGCCGCTTGTATGACAGCAAGCGGCTTTCTTTTTGCCTGCTTGCATGGTACAACGGCGGCAGGCACATAACGTAAAGGAGTATCCCATGAGCAATCGCGGCGCGTTTGCAGCCCTTTTGGGGGTAAACAATATCGGCAAGAGTACACAGGCGCAGATGCTTGCGGAGCGGATCAAGAAGGAAGGCGGCAAGGTCCAACTTATAAAGTATCCTGATTATGACCTCGTCCCGAGCGGCCCTATGCTCAATGCATATTTACGCGAAGGAAACCCTGACAAACTTTCCGCAAGGGAATTTCAGATGTTGCAGGTACTCAACCGTACACATCGTGAACCCACAATCAGGGCATTTCTGACGATTGGTGATCACGTTATTGCCGAAGACTACACCGGCACCGGTATCGCGTGGGGCATCGGAACAGGTGTGGAAAAAGATTTCCTCTACTATCTCAACTTGCACCTTCTTAAAGAAGACCTTGCGATCCTTCTCGACGGCGAACCTTTTCTGGAGGGTGAAGAAGAGCGATATGCTCATGAAAACAATCGTGTTCTCATTGAGCGTGTGCGTAATATCCATCGAGGCCTCGCCACAGAACTTGGGTGGATACCAGTCAATGCCAATCGTCCCAAGGAAGAAATCCACGAAGAGATTTGGCAGCATGTCCTTCCCGTGATCGAGCGAGAATAGAGCAGGAAGCATTTGCACAGGGGCCCGAACTGAGGGCCCCTGTTTTTTTATGGTAAACTTTGGGCAATGAAGCTTAAAATAAAAAAACTTTCCCAAAATGCCGTTATTCCGTCGTATGCCCATCCCGGGGATGCGGGGATGGATCTGCGCTCTTCTGTTGATGTGACGATAAAGAAAGGGGAGTGGGTGGGAGTGCCGACCGGCGTTGCCATGGAGATTCCGGACGGATACGTGGGGCTCATTTGGGACAAAAGTGGACTCTCGATCAAAAATGGACTCAAGACACTCGGCGGCGTGGTGGATGCCGGCTATCGTGGCGAGGTGAAGGTTGGCATTGTGAATCTCTCGAATGAGGACTATGCTCTACAAGCAGGAGATAAGGTTGCACAAATGCTTATTCAAAAAGTTGAGCAACCGGTAGTTGAAGAAGTGGATGAACTTTCTGATACATCGCGCGGCACCGGCGGATTTGGCAGCACGGGGAAATAACATGATACGAACAAAACTAACAACAGCGATCACTGAAGCGCTCAATACTCTCGGCTACCTGGGGCAGGCGATCTCGCTTGAACGGCCTGAGCACAGCGACCACGGGGACTACATGACCAACGTTGCGCTGGTGTATGCCAAGCAGGCGGGAGTGGCGCCGAGGGCGTTTGCCGAGCAGGTCGTGGCCGAGTTGAAGAAAAACGACGGAGGGTTTCTCAAAGATATTCAGATCGCCGGGCCGGGGTTCATCAATTTTTTTATGAAGGAGGAGGCGCTCGCCGAAGATGTGACAGAACTCTCAGCAAGACTCGAGCAAGGGCTTGATGTTCACAAGGGAGAGAAGGTGAACATTGAATTTATTTCTGCGAATCCAACCGGGGACCTGCACATCGGGCACGGACGCGGGGCGTTCTTTGGCGACGTGCTTGCACGCGTGCTCGCGTACGCGGGAGCCGCGGTGACCCGCGAATTTTATATCAATGATTCTCGTGAGAGTAACCAGATCAAGGAGCTTGGCAAGACAGGCCTAGGCCAGGGCGAGCAGTACAAAACACCGCGTCTGGAGAAGATGATCGCGGAAATGGAGTTTGAAGGGTTTGCGCCCGAGAATGTCGGCTTTGCACTCGCGGAAAAAGTGCAGGCGCACAACCGCAACTTTATTGAGAAGAAATTGGGCATCAGTTTTGACGAATGGTATTCGGAGGACGCGCAGATCCGCGAAAGCGGCGCGGGGGACAAGATGCTCGTGCTCCTCAAAGAAAAAGGACTTCTCTACGAGAAAGATGGTGCGACGTGGATCAAGACGAGCGAATATGGGGACGATGAAGATCGCGTGGTGCTGCGCTCTGACGGAACGAAGAGTTATTTTATCGCTGATATTGCGTATCATGCAGAAAAGTTTGCCCGAGGGTTCAATACGGTCATTGACGTGTGGGGTGCAGATCACCACGGCCACGTGAAGCGCATGCACGCAGTAGGGAAGATGCTTGGCTGGCCGGAGAACCCGCCGCAACCGATCATTTTTATCGCTCAGCTGGTGGCGCTCAAAGAAGGTGACGAGCGAAAGAAAATGTCCAAGCGTGCAGGCAATGTCATTTTGCTCGAAGACTTAGTAGATGAGCTTGGTATTGATGTGGTGCGCTGGTTTTTCACGGAGAAGGCGCTCGGTTCGCACATGGACTTTGACCTTGCTCTTGCACGCGAGCATTCTGCCAAGAATCCTGTTTTTTATGTACAGTACGCTCATGCTCGCATCGCCTCGATCATCGCGAAGGCGCAGGGGCTTGCACCGGAAGACGGCAATCTCGCCGAACTCTTCACCCAGAAGAGCGCACGGAACCTCGCAGTCAAGATCACGCAATTCGGAGAGACAATTGAAGATACAGCGTGTGATTTTCAAGTACACCGCCTGACCACGTACGCGTACGAGCTTGCCAATGCGTTCTCGCAATTTTATCGTGATGTGCGCGTGACGACTGACACCACGTACTCCGCAAGCGCGCTTGAGCTTGCGATGGCCACGAAGCAGACCCTTGCAAAGACCCTTGGCCTCTTGGGTATTTCCGCCCCGGAAAAAATGGAACGTGAGGAGAAGTAATTCCACCGAGGTTGAACCTCGGTGGATAGACGTAAGGGAAGGGTTCCTTGCGCTGTGGCAGTCGGCCTGGTAGCATTAATGTTTGGAGGTACTCATATGAGGAGGAAGTCATGGCAGCAGCACCTGATTGTTTCCCCCAACAAGGAAAGGTAACGATTTGTGACCGGGCACTCGAGTTGCTTTTGGAGGCGCACCGGCTCAATATGTTTCCGGTGTATTTGATCCCCACTGGGTCAAAGGTTGCGTATTCCGCAGACGGCGACGAGACACTCCTCGATCGTATTCATGAGGTGCTCGTACGGTATCCGGATAGTGCAGTAACAGTCTCGTTAGAATTCCCGGTG
>MHUS01000014.1:25977-30028 GCA_001823505.1 Candidatus Yonathbacteria bacterium RIFCSPHIGHO2_01_FULL_51_10
CTCTTTTTGCAAGAATGCTTAAAAATCTATACTATGGGGCTATGACAGAGGGAGACAGTACCAACGAACTGAAAAAATCCGCCGTCGCCAAACAAGAGGAGGAAACTCTGGCATTCTGGCAGCGGGAGGGTGTTTTTGAGAAGTCGCTTGAGCAGACGAAGGGTGGCGAGCCGTTCACCTTTTATGATGGGCCGCCATTCGCGACGGGGCAGCCGCACTACGGACACTTATTGACGAGCATCATGAAGGATGCCATTCCGCGCTATCAAACAATGCGCGGGCGCTATGTGCGACGTGTGTGGGGGTGGGACTGTCACGGCTTGCCGGTGGAGAATTTGATAGAAAAAGAGCTCGGACTCGAACACAAGAAAGATATTCTCGAGCTCGGCATTGGGAAGTTCAATGAAGCGGCACGCGCGAGCGTGATGCGCTTTGATACGGAGTGGAAAAAGATCATCCCGCGCATCGGACGCTGGATCGATATGGAGGAGAGCTACAAGACGATGGATGTGAAGTACACCGAGTCCATATGGTGGGCATTCAAAACGCTCTACGAGAAAGGGTTGGCGTACAAGGGGTACAAATCAATGCATATCTGTCCGCGGTGTGAGACGACACTCTCAACGACCGAAGTCGCCGACGGCTACAAAGACATCACGGATATTTCGGTGACGGTGAAGTTTGAGCTTGTGGATGAGCCGGGCACGTTCGTTCTCGCGTGGACGACGACACCGTGGACACTGCCGGGGAATGTCGCGCTCGCGGTGGGGGAGGAGATTGGGTACGGACTCGTTGAATCAGACGGGGTGCGTTTCGTTGTGGCAAAAGACCGTGCAGAAGAAGTCTTTAAAGGGAAAGAATTTTCAACGATTAAAGAATTTAAAGGCAAAGACCTCGTCGGGAAATCCTACAAACCTATATTCCCATATTTCCAAGGACTCCCCTTGGAAAACAGGGAAAATGGGTGGAAGATCTACGCAGCAGACTTTGTAACGACCGAGAGTGGCACGGGTGTCGTGCACATTGCGCCGGCGTTCGGTGAGGATGATATGAATTTGGGAAAGAAAGAGAACTTGCCGTTCGTGCAACATGTATCGTTTGATGGGCGGTTCGTTCCTGAGGTAAAAGATTTTGCGGGAATGTATGTGAAGCCAAAGTCAGACGACGAGAAAGAGCGCCTCTCCACAGATATTGCGATACTCAAATATCTACAGGATACGGGAGCGTATTTTTCAAAAGAAAAGATCACGCACTCGTATCCGCACTGTTGGCGTTGCGATACACCACTTCTCAATTACGCAACTTCGTCGTGGTTCATCAAAGTCACCGCGCTCAAAGAAAAATTGCTCGAACTCAACCAGAACGTCAGCTGGGTTCCTGAATCAATCAAAGACGGACGCTTCGGCAAGTGGCTTGAGAACGCGCGCGACTGGTCAATCTCGCGCACGCGCTTTTGGGGTGCGCCTTTGCCGGTATGGGAGTGCGATACGTGCGACAAGCAAGAAGTGATCGGGACGTTTGAAGAGCTCAAGGAAAAAAATCTTGCGAGCAATACGTATATTGTGATGCGTCATGGCGAAGCAACGCAAAATGAAAACGATACCGTGAGTTCCCGTCCGGAGAATCCGCATCATCTTACTGACAAAGGACGAGCGCAGGTCGCGCATACGGCAGGGGAGCTTAAAAAAAAGCACATCGATCTCATCATTTCTTCTGATTTTGTGCGGACCAAAGAAACGGCAGAGTTGGTAGCAAAGGAGTTTGGCATTTCACTGACAGATGTTATCTATGACGAGCGTCTGCGCGAAATAAACGCCGGTGTCTTTGAGGGAAAGACATGGGCCGAATACCACGCGACATTCAAAAATAAAAGTGATCGATTCACCTTGGCTCCGGAAGGCGGGGAGACGCTTGTGCATGTGAAAGAACGCGTTGGAGAACTACTCTATGAGCTCGAACAAAAATACAAAGGGAAAACAATTCTTCTGGTAAGTCACGGACTGCCACTGATGTCGCTTATCGCGATAAGTAAAGGGCTTGATCGCAAGGAGATCCTTGAGTTTGATGCTTGGGGGAATTTGCTTGCTACGGGGGAAGCGCAAGTAGTTCCTTTTGTTCCACTGCCGCACAATGCAGAATACGAGCTCGATGTGCATCGGCCATATATTGATGAGGTGAAATTTGCGTGTTCCTGTGGCGGGACGATGAAGCGCATTCCTGAGGTGTTTGATTGTTGGGTGGAGTCAGGATCAATGCCCTTTGCACAGTTCCATTACACGGGTGATGACAATTCTCCGGAAGGAAAACTCTTCCGCAAAAATTTCCCCGCGGACTTTATTTCCGAAGGTCTTGATCAGACCCGTGGGTGGTTTTATACCATGCTCGTGATGGGGGCGGGGCTCTTTGAAAAAGCGCCGTACAAGAATGTGATCGTGAATGGTTTGATCCTTGCGGAAGATGGTCGCAAGATGAGTAAGCGTCTTAAGAACTATCCTGATATCGCGGATATTCTAAACATATATGGCGCTGATGCGATGCGTCTGTATATGCTTTCGTCGCCGATCGTCCACGGTGAGGATCTGAGTTTTTCCGAGCGCGGGGTAGACGAGGTCTTGAAAAAAGTAATTCTGCGCACCGAGAATGTGCTTTCGTTCTATGAACTTTATCGTGACGATGCCGTGGCGCCAAGCGATGCGAGTGAAAACGTGCTTGACCGCTGGATCGTCGCACGACTTGCCGAAACGGCTCAAGCGATCACGCAAGGATTTGACTCATATGAGTTTGATCGTGCCGCGCGGCCGGTTGCGCTTTTTGTGGATGATCTTTCCACGTGGTATCTACGCCGCTCGCGAGACCGATTCAAGTCGGGCGCAGCAACAGCATCATCTGCTTTGTTGCGGGGCCTCGATGCCTCCTCCACCGTACCGGAAGGTACGTCTGCGTCGGCATCTTCCCCACGTCTCGCATCTGATGCTGTTGCTGCGCCCTTGAATTCTGACGAATCTGGTGACGCACGCGCTGCACAAGCAACACTCCGCTTCGTGCTTGGTGAATTTGCAAAATTGATCGCCCCTGTGATGCCGTTTCTCGCAGAGCGGGTGTATGCGCAAGTGGGAGGGGAGAAGCAGAGTGTCCATTTGGAGGCGTGGCCTAAGGAGAAACAACATGATGCCGAGATACTTTCACAGATGGATGAAGTCAGGCGTATTGTCTCCCTCGGACTTGAAGCACGAGCAAAGGCGGGGATCAAGGTGCGACAGCCGCTCGCAGAGCTTCGTCTCAACAAAGAAACACTTAATGACAATACCGAACTCGCACTCCTCATCACCGATGAAGTGAATGTGAAGTCGATCGCGTTTGACATAGACATGGCAGAGGAAGTTTCACTCGACACGATGGTCACTCCAGAACTCAAACAAGAAGGGCAATTCCGCGACCTTGTTCGCGCAATACAAGATGCCCGCAAAAAAGGCGGACTGAAGCCCGGGCAGGAGATCGTGCTTACACTCAATATCCCCGATGCATGGAAAGCCGCTGTTGAATCAAATCGCGACGAGCTTATGCGTACAGTGTCTGCAAAAAGTATTACCTACGGGTCGGCCGAGGGAGGGCTCGAAGTAAAAAGTGACGATGCCACACTCCGCGTTCTCGTGGCCTCTGTATAGGAGAGCGTATGGCGTATCATCTCTATCACACGGAAGGAATCGTACTTGGGAGTATTCCCGTCAAGGAATCAAATCGTTTTTATTTTGTCTTCACGCGTGATATGGGGCTCATCGGGGCCGCCGCACAAGGAGTGCGCGAGCTGAAGTCAAAACTCCGCGGACATTTAACAGAGCACGCACCTGCCAACATGACCTTTGTGCGCGGGCGCGATGTGTGGCGCCTTACCGCGGCAGAGGAGTGCGGCACAACCACATTCCCCGATGTGTCGCATCAGCGTGCGACCATACGTCTCGCGACACTCTTGCGGCGGCTCCTCCAAGGAGAAGAAGAGCACCGGGAGCTCTATGAAGAGGTGCGGGCGGCGTTTGTGTTTCTTCACGAAACA
>MHUS01000014.1:30037-40306 GCA_001823505.1 Candidatus Yonathbacteria bacterium RIFCSPHIGHO2_01_FULL_51_10
GAAGCGCTTGCGGCGGCACGAATCCTTGCCATCATGGGGTACCTTGCTCCGCTTGCGCAGGAAGAAAAGCTTTTTGATGCCCTGTGGGGGAGCGAACTTCTCACTCAAGCAAAGCCATTCCGCGGCAGTCTCGTGAAGCAGGTCAATGCCGCACTAGAAGCCTCGCAGCTGTAATTCTTCTTGTCTGTGCGCGCGGTGTGGTAGAATGAATTTCTATGCCGGGAGAGAATCGCGATACCATCAGACGAATAGAAGAAGGTCTTTATTCACCGAATGCCCATGAGGTGCCGATCGGGCACGAGCTTTCGTCGCGCCGCGCGCCGCGCGTCGAAGAAGACTGGAAGGATGACGGTTTTAATGATGGTGATTTCGCATCGCCGGGCGTTACTTCCCCTATGAAAAAGAGCAAATCGTTCGTAAAAATTTTTCTTATCGCCGCACTGGTCTTTTTTGGGGTTGCCGTGGGGTATGGTGCATGGAAGATGTTTGGCGGGTCAACCCTCTCAAGCAAAGACGTCGTCATCTCTGTGGAAGGTCCCGGGACTGCCGGCGGAGGAGAAGCATTCACCTTTACTGTCGTGGTGAGCAACAAGAATTCAACGGATGTTGAGTCGGCCGACCTCGCCATCAATCTCCCCGATGGCATGGTCGATGTTTCCGACCCCACCAAGTCCGCGGTCACCATTCACAAAACCTTCACGCATATCGTTGCTGGAGGAGAGCAGCGAGAGCAGGTAAGCGTTGTTGCATTCGGCGCGCAAGGTGAGGAGAAAAAAGTCCCCCTCTCGCTTGATTTCCGTTTTGCCGGTCAGAGCGCGACATGGGAATCAAAGTCTGAGTACTCCGTCACCGTTACGTCATCTCCGGTGAATCTTACTGTTGAAACGACCAACGAAGTGAATGCCGGACAGGAGTTTGATCTTGATATCAAGGTGGTCTCCAACACCGACAAGCAACTCGACGGACTTCTTCTTAAGATCGACTACCCTCAAGGATTCCAATTTCACGGTGCGTCTCCTAACTCTACCTATGGACAGAATCTCTGGAGCGTGGGGAGCCTGAAACCCGGAGAGGCGACCGAGGTGCGCATTCGTGGCGCGACCGGGGGTGACGAAGGAGAGCAAGAGATCTTCACCATCACCCTTGGCGCGCAGGATCCCAAAGACACACATCTCATCGCCACGACCTACAATGCGATCACCCAAACCGTAACGATCAAAAAACCGTTCCTTTCTGTTGATATGGAGGTTGATGGTGATCATGATCCCACTCACGCCGCCGACAGCGGCAAGACGCTCAACGTGAGCCTTAATTGGCAGAACACGATCGACTCAAAGATCGTTGACGCGGAACTTGACGTTAAGATCAACGGGCAGGCGTTGGATCGTTACTCCGTCTCCACGGGGGGGCAAGGATTCTATCGGTCATCAGACAATACGGTAGTGTGGACGAAGGGGGACACCCCGGAGCTTTCGGTCATAGACCCGGGGAGCTCGGGAACGGTATCATTTTCGTTCCGCACGATCACACTCTCAAGCGACCAGGGGAAGCTTTTCAAAAATCCCACGATCACGCTTGAAGTGAGCGCCAAAGGGCATCGTGTCTCGGACACGAATGTCCCCGAGTCCATCTCGACCTTCCTCACCCGCACGATCGCCCTTAACACCAATTTCAATTTTGCTTCACGAGCGATCTACTTCGGGTCATCCCCCTTCACGAACTCAGGGCCGATGCCGCCCAAGGCAGAAAAAGAGACAACCTACACGGTCATTTGGACGCTCGCTAATTCCGCCAATGATATCTCGGGCGCCACGGTGCGCACGTCGTTGCCGGTGTACGCGCGATTCGTGGGCACGGTGTCGCCTGGAACGGAAAAACTCTCCAATCCGATAGGGCAGGATATTGTGTGGGATGTGGGGACGATAAAGGCGGGTGCCGGAGTGACCGCACCGCCGCGCGAGGTGGCCTTTCAGATAGCGATTACGCCAAGCTTAAGCCAGGTGGAGCGCGTGGTGAACCTCACGGACAGTGTGATGTTCACAGGAACGGACACCTTTACGCAGACGTCCCTTTCTGATACAAAGACACCACTGACAACACGCATCACCACAGACCCGCAGTTCCAGAACCAAGACGCGTTCATAACCCAGTAATACAACCTGACTCTCTCATGACACACGACGACACGATGGAGAAACTGATCTCGCTTGCGAAACGTCGCGGGTTTATTTATCAAGGATCCGAGATCTATGGTGGCCTTGCGGGTACGTATGACTACGGCCCGCTTGGCACAGCACTCAAGAACAACATCAAGAATCTCTGGTGGAGGAAGTTCGTGAACGGGCGTGACGACATGTATGGCATGGATGCGGCGATCCTGATGAATGCCCGCGTGTGGGAGACAACTGGGCACGTTGCAGGATTTGCCGACCCGCTTGTGGAGTGTACGAAGTGCAAGAAGCGTTTCCGCGCGGATCAGCTTGAGGATAGAACTAAATGTCCCGAGTGCGGAAGTGTGCTTGGTCCCGAGCGGCAGTTTAATATGATGCTCTCAACGCGCGTCGGTGCGATGGAGGACTCGTCCTCGGTCTCATACCTGCGCCCTGAGACCGCGCAAGGGATGTTCGTGAATTTTAAAAATGTCATTGATTCGTTTCACCCCAAGATGCCGTTTGGTCTGGGGCAGATCGGCAAGGCATTCCGAAATGAGATCACGCCGCGTGATTTTATTTTTCGTCTGCGCGAGCTTGAGCAGATGGAGATAGAATATTTTGTACGTCCCAATGATTGGGAGCGCGCATTTGAAGAGTGGCGCGTGGCAATGGGGGAGTGGCTTGATCTTGTGGGGATTAACCGCGCCATTACGCATGAAGTGGAAATTGATCCTGCCGACCTCGCCCACTATTCCAAGCGCACGATAGATTTTGAATTTGAATATCCGTTCGGACAAAAAGAACTCTACGGTCTTGCGTACCGCACCGACTTTGACCTCGCGAGCCACGCGAAGGCAAGCTCGGTTGATCTTGCGTACCTCGAGGAGGACGGCACACGATTCGTCCCGCACGTGATCGAGCCATCATTTGGTGTTGACCGCACGATTCTCGCAGTGCTTCTGTCGGCGTACACCGAGGATGAACTCGGCGGCAGTCCGCGTACGTATTTGAAATTTCATCCGCGTGTCGCGCCGATCAAGGCGGCAGTGTTTCCGCTTCTTAAAAACAAGCCCGAGCTCGTGGCGAAGGCGCGCGAGATCTATCTCACACTTAAAAAAGAAATTCCTCAAGTGGCGTGGGACGACAACGGCAACGTCGGCAAGCGCTATCGCAGGCAAGATGAGGTCGGCACACCATTTTGTATTACCGTGGATTTTGACACCCTCGGCGAAAATGCTGAGCTTAAAGACACTGTCACTATCCGCGACCGCGACACGGGCGAGCAGAAGCGGGTCTCTGTAAGTGAGTTGACAAATTTAATAAAAACTGCTATACTTTAGCTAGTAATAAATGGTTTCTTTGGTCCTTGAATCTCAACTTTAATCTGGAGGTGTGTTATGTGGGTACTAGCTACAGCAGTGTTAGCTATGGCGATGTTCTTTCTTGCGGGATGGTTAAGCGCTAAAGAGCACAAGGACGGTGGCTGGGTGTTTATTTCATGTATCGTTGGAGTTTTTTCCATGGGGACATGCTTGGGCTTAACATGGGACGCCGGCAGGGATATATTTAAGATGGATACGCCGATTGAAGCACGCGGATACGAAGTCCTTGCGACAAAGCAGAGAGACCAAGGGTCACTTGCATTGCTTTGCGGTGTCAATGGGGCACATGATTGTCGCGCTGCCTTCTTTAATGTCTATCCGCCGGCAAATTTCAAAGAAGTGAAACTTCCTGACGGGCGCCTTATTTTGGCTCCCGCAGTGAAACAGGTGATTGTTGGGAATTCTAACAAGATGGAGTTTGTGCCCCCGAAAAAATAACCATACAACTTGTCTTCACAACGGCTCAGGAAACTGGGCCGTTGTTTTTTGTAACAACTGGACGACTTGTGCTACACTAACCCCACTTTTTAACGAACTATCAACAATATGAAATTCAAAAAGATCATTCTTCCGAGCGGCTTGCGCGTTATCATGGCACCGTCAAAAGAAAGCCCCACGGCAACGGCACTCGTGCTTGTTGCCGCAGGGTCAAAGTATGAAGACAAGCGCATCAGTGGACTCTCGCATTTTCTTGAGCACGTGTGTTTCAAGGGGACGACCAAGCGCCCTTCAGCGCTTGAGATCACGCGCGAGCTCGATGGCCTCGGAGCGCAGTTCAATGCATTCACGAGCCAGGAGTACACGGGCTATTTCGCCAAGGCGGAAGCGAGCCGCATTCATAAGCTCCTCGACATCGTATCTGACCTCTATCTCAACCCCACTTTCGATGCCGCGGAAGTGGAAAAAGAAAAAGGCGTGATCGTGCAGGAGATCAACATGTATGAGGATATGCCCATGCGCCATGTCCACGATATCTTCATGGGGCTTATGTACGGCGATCAGCCCGCGGGGTGGAACATCGCGGGTACGCCTGAGATCGTGCGCACCATGACGCGTGAGGATTTCATTGCGTACCGCAAGGCGCACTACGTCGCAAGTGCCACCACGGTGATCGTCGCGGGTGGCTTTGATGAAAAAAAGATACTGAAAGAGATCAAAGAAAAATTCAGCGCAATGCCTGCAGGCAAGAAGAAGGGCAAGATTGCGGTGAACGATGCACAGAAAAAGACCGCAATTTTTATCAAGCATAAAGAGACCGACCAGACACACTTGATCCTGGGCATGCGTTCAAAAAAAGTTTCGCACAAGGATTCCTACGCGCTGGATGTGTTGGCGAGTGTTTTGGGTGGGGGAATGTCATCGCGTCTCTTCCAAAAGATCCGCGATGAAATGGGTGCCGCGTATTATGTGCGAGCATGGAATGATGCATATACCGACCACGGGATATTTGGTGTTTCCGTAGGCGCAGGGAATGAGCAGGCGAAAGATGTTATTATCGCAGTGCTTGCTGAGCTCCGCCGCCTTAAGACCGAATTAGTACCCGAGCATGAACTCAATAAAGTGAAGCAGTACCTCTCCGGTAATCTTTTCTTGGAAGTTGAGTCCACGGATGCGCAGGCGAACTTCTTGGGCGGGCAAGAGATCCTCACTGGCAAACCCCTCTCTCCCCAGGAGATCGTAAAGAAGATCAAAGCCGTGACGAGCAAAGATCTGATGCGCCTTGCCAACGAGATCTTCCGGACGGATAAACTCAACCTCGCGCTTATCGGCCCGTTCAAAAACAAAGCAGAGTTCGACAAGCTCTTGCGGATCTGAGCAGGAGGTTTTTCGAGTGTTGTGTTGACACTTGTATTGTTGTGTAGTAGGGTGCGCTCCAGATAGTGTATCTCAAAAATCCAGTTTCATCCCTTCACTCAAAACAGTACAGAGGAGAATTGCCATGGGCGACCTGAAAAGTTGCAAGAAAGTTTCACTTAGCCAGTTTCATGACGATAGAGCGAACGCGTTATTCCTTGAACGCATGCGTCAACATGAGCGTAGCGAGGGCATCTCCTGTCGGATCGATGCGATGTGGGAGATACTATCGGAGTACTTACACATGCTGCCACTCCGTGTGGTCAGGATGTTCGGTCGTTGGAATGTTGTGCGCGAGATAGGCACCGTGCATCTTACCGAGAGCATGGGTACCTGTTTTGTAAACGAATGGAACAAAGAAATGCTTTATTCGCCACTGACGGTGAACTCAAAGCCAGAAGATGTGCCGGCGATTAGCAAGAATGAGTTTGCTCTCCAGGGCTTAAAGCAGGATGAAGTTGAGAGCCTTGTTGGTGTCGTGCTTGCGAAAATCGACGATTCGGTTGTTCGGCAGCTTTGTTTCCCCAAAGTAATAAAACCCGATGATTGTTCCGTGTTCATGTTTCGGAGCATAGAACAGAGTGGTGTTGATGGGGATGGAGGAAAGATTTTTGTTGAAAGAGCCGGGTACTTTGCAGCACCTCATGACAATGATATGGAGGACTTTACGCGGTGGTTATTGGACGATCGGCGGTTTGAAGCCATAAAAGACATCATGGTGTTCCGCAAGGATAGATGGCAGAGGGTAGCTCCTTCGCAGGTTGAGATGAAGTTGCTTGGAGAAGAACAGGCGTTATTTCTTCCCAAGTAAAAGTGGGGGTTAAGGGGCGCAGTCTATGACTGCGCCCCTTTTGCTATATACCCCGCCCTGCGCTAGAATGAGTGCATGAACGAGAAGGACAATCGACCGATCATGATCACCTTCACCACGGGGGCGATCATCCGCGTGCTGCTCTTTATCCTCCTGCTTGAGGCACTCTACCTCTTAAGTGACCTCGTACTCATTATTCTGACCGCGGTCGTTATTGCCTCAGCCATAGAGCCAGCGGCAAAGCGCCTCTCTCGGTACCATATTGCGCGTGTTCCCGCGGTGCTCATCGTGTTTCTCTTTGTGTTGGTCGGCATTGTCGGGCTCTTCTATCTTGTGGTGCCGTTCATTCTTTCCGAATCATCCGCCCTGCTCGCCATGCTGCCCAATTATGTCCAGTCCGTTCAGCAAACCGGCCAGCTTACTCCGGGTGATGCAGCATCACTCTCACATCAGATCTCCCAAGCTCTGCCGCTCAAGGAATTTATCGACAGCGCCAAGCAGGCGGTTGCCGGCATCTCCGGAGGGTTCTGGGATATTGTGGGTAATGTCTTTGGCGGTATCTTCAGCTTCATCCTCATTCTCGTGCTTTCGTTCTATCTCGCCATCGAGGAGCATGGCGTAGAGTCGTTCATCCGGGTCATCACGCCGGGAAAGCACCACAACTATGCGGTCGGTCTCTGGCATCGATCACAGAAAAAGATCGGGCAATGGATGCAAGGGCAGCTTCTTTTAGGGGCCATCATGGGAGTGTTGGTCTTTCTCCTTCTCTCGATCATCGGCATGAAGTATGCGTTCCTCCTCGCTGTCTTCGTCGCGGTGCTGGAGATCATCCCTATCTTTGGTCCCATCATTGCCGCGGTGCCGGCGGTGCTCCTGGGGTTCGTGCAAGGAGGCCCCGGATTGGGTATTCTCGTGGCGGGGGCGTATGTGCTCATTCAGCAGTTTGAAAATCACCTCATCTATCCTCTGGTGGTCAAAAAGATCATCGGCATATCGCCCGTACTCGTTATCATCGCACTCCTTGTTGGCGGTAAGATCGCCGGGTTCCTCGGGGTATTGATCGCGGTGCCGGTGGCAGCTGCGCTCATGGAGTTTGTTGCTGATGTGCAGAAGGAAAAGAGTATGGTATAGCGCAATCTTGATCAATCTATGACACGGTACATAACCACGACACTTCCGTATGTGAATGCGGATCCCCATATTGGATTTGCGGTTGAGATATTGCAGGCTGACGCCCTTGCGCGCGGTTGGCGGCTCCGTGGAGAAGAAGTGTTTTTTAGTACCGGTACGGATGAGCATGGGCAGAAGATCCTCCAGGCTGCGGAAAAAGCGGGGAAGGGAGTGCAGGAGTATGTGGATCACTATGCCGGGGAAGTACAGAAGCTCAAAGACGCGCTCGCGCTCTCGCCCGACGCATTCATCCGCACGACCGACCCCAAGCATATTGCTGCGGCACAGGAGTTATGGCGGCGGGGTGAAGCCGCGGGTGATATCTATAAGAAATCCTACACGGGGCTCTACTGTGTGGGGTGTGAGGCATACAAGACCGAAAAAGAATTGGTCGATGGCAAGTGCACCGTTCATCCCGCTCTTGTGCTCGAGGAGATCACGGAAGAAAATTATTTTTTTAAGTTTTCAAAATACCAGCAGCAGCTTCTGGCGTACCTCGCTCGGGAGGAGAGTGTGGTCCCCGAGTGGCGCCGCGCGGAGGCGCGTGCCTTTGTGGAAGCGGGGTTGGAGGATTTTAGTATTTCCCGTGAGCAAGCGCGGCTGTCATGGGGCGTGCCCGTGCCCGGGGATGACACGCAGGTAATGTACGTGTGGTTTGACGCGCTTACGAACTATATCTCCACCCTGGGCTGGCCTGACGATACGCAGGGTAATTTTAAAAAGTTTTGGGAAGAGGGGAAGACGCTTCAGGTGGCCGGCAAGGACCAAGTGCGCTTCCAGTCGCTCATGTGGCAGGCGATGCTTGCCTCGGTTGGCATAAAGATGACCGATCAAATTTTCTATCACGGATTCATTAACTCAGGAGGACAGAAGATGAGCAAGTCGGTGGGCAATGTGATCAATCCCTATGACCTTGTGGAGAAATACGGCACAGACGCGACACGCTACATGCTCTTGCGCCATGTGCACCCGACGGAGGACACGGACATCACCTGGGAGCGCCTTGATGATTGGTATACCGCAAACCTTGTAAATGGGCTGGGGAACTTGGTCGCGCGCGTGATGAAGCTTGCGGAGACGCACCTGCCCGAGCCCGTGGCTATTCCTGAAGCGGGAGCATTTCCCGAAGAGTATTGGCGGACGATCGATGCGTTCGAGTTTCATCATGCGATGGATCTGGTGTGGGCGCGCATTCAGAAGCTCGACGAGCGTATTACCAACGAGGAGCCGTTCAAGGTGATAAAAGAAGACGCGCCACGCGGGCGCACGATCATCGCTGAGATGGCCGTTGAGCTGTATTGGATCGCCCGGATGCTTAATCCTTTTATGCCGCACGTCAACGAGGTTATTAAGACGGCAGTAAAAGAGAACAAAAAACCCGAGAATCTTTTTCCGCGATTAACGCCCATTGCATGAGCGAAACGCCCCTCCCGCAATTTTTTGATGTTCATGCGCACGTGCACGATGCGGCATTTGACCAAGACCGCATCACGACCGTGGAGCGCACACTTGCCGAAAAGGTATGGACGATCGTGGTGGGAACTGATCGGCGCAGTTCTCAGCTCTCCGCGCAACTCACGATGTTCTACGAGGGGCTCTACTCGTCCATCGGTATTCATCCGACCGATAATGTTACAGAGCATTTCTGGAAAGAATATTTTGAAGAGCTTGCGGTGGCGCACAAAGTGGTTGCGATAGGGGAATGCGGCCTTGATTACTTCCGAGCAGATGGGCTTGCCGATGACGAACGTGCACGACAGAAAAAATTGTTTGAGGATCAGCTTGAGCTTGCAGTCTCTGTCGGCAAGCCGCTTATGATCCATTGCCGCAATGCGCACGAGGACATGATTGATATTCTCACAGCAAAGAAGCGTGAGTACGGCGATCGTCTCTGGGGGAACATTCATTTTTTTACTGCGGGAGAGGATATCGCACGGCGGTACCTTGACCTCGCCTTTACCCTCTCGTTTTCGGGCGTGGTGACCTTTGCACGCGATTACGATGACGCGATCCGCTACGCACCACTCGATATGATCCTCTCTGAGACTGATTCACCCTATGCCACGCCAATTCCGAACAGGGGAAAGCGTAACGAGCCCATGTTTGTAAAAGAAGTGGTAAAGCAGCTCGCTCTCGTCCGCGGCGAAGATTTTGAGCGCGTTCGCGCGGCAACCGTGCAGAATGCCTTTCGTGTGTTTCTCTCTCTGCCCCACACCACCCCCGTGCCGGTTGCGCCGGTGGGGGAGTAAAGATGCAGGATCTCCGCTTTAATCACAATAAAAAAAGCGCGGATGAAATAAATCATCCGCGCCACATCCTGTTAAACTTAGGTAATACTCATCCTATAGCTTTTTTGTGACCCAGCCCATTGGTAGATAGTGATCCAAGCATTAGCGTGATTACCGGCTATTTGGATTAAACCGATAGTCTCAGTTTCATCATCGTTACCAGCGTACTGGATTGCACTGATGCCACTCCAAGCATCGTTGCCAGCACATTGAATCACGCTAAACATAGAGCCAGTATCTTCATGAGCGCATTGGATGATCCCAACGATAGCTACGGTGTTCTCGACTGCGTACTGGAAAATGCCAATTAAGGACACAATAGACCCAGAGGTATTTACGCCACCCCATACGGAATAGAGATCCCCTTTTACCTTCACCCCCCAGAATATGAACAGGTTGATAAATCCGATAAAAATTCGGAAGATTTCCTTCAGTATCAATTTCGTCATGGCAGTGCCCTCGCTATGAATGGTGTATTGGAAGTTACATCTGGTGTTATGATAGCATGTTTCTCAGAAAATGTCAAGAATTTTAGCCTGAATTCTACCCTGAAACGCAACATCCCCGTGGGATACTGTAGCGGTATACCATTACACGTTAAGTAACCACGA
>MHUS01000015.1:0-6935 GCA_001823505.1 Candidatus Yonathbacteria bacterium RIFCSPHIGHO2_01_FULL_51_10
CGATCTCGTTGTTCGCGTACATAATAGAGACAAGCACCACCTCGTCGGTAAGAGCTTCTTTAAGCATCTTCAAATTCACAACTCCCCCCTCATCCACGGGGATTTCGACAACGCGCACCGCACCTTCCGCTTCAAGGCCGGCAAGAGTGGAGCGTACCGATGAATGCTCGACAGAAGACACAGCAACCACGGGTATTACCCCCGGATGCTCTTTGCGATATGCATCCACAACACCGCGCAACGCAAACGCGTTCGATTCCGTTCCACTTCCGGTAAAAATAACCTCATCAGTGTGTGCGCCAAGATGCTCGGCGATCTGCTTCCGCGCAATTTCGATCTCTCGGCGCGCGCCGACACCCTCGGTGTGGATCGAACTTGGATTAGCAAACTGGGTCGTCTCAAATTTCCGCATCCGACGCACTACACGAGCGTCAAGCGGTGTTGCAGCCGCATGATCGAGATACACGCGTCGCGGCACGCGCAGTCGTTTAAAAAATGTTTCGTTGAACCTTAGCATGAGTGCATGGTAATCCCCCGCGCCATTTTTTGCAAAAGTGAACAATCTACTGTATAATCCCGACTTATACTTCATATGAATCTCCCCGTCTCTCCCCTTATCCTCGTACTCCTCGTCCTCATAGCTATTTTGGCCATTTGGGTCGGCGTACTTGAGTACCGGCTCCGTCGGCTCCTCTTGGGTAAAGACGCGCGTTCACTTGAAGATACGATCACCAATATTCGTGAGGGGATCTTTTCTCTCGCACGTTCCCACAAAGAAACCGTCTCACGCATCGAGAACCTTGACGGCCGCGTCAAGCGAAGCATCCAAGGCGTGGAGACGCTTCGCTTCAACGCATTCGCCGACGCAGGAAGCAAACAAAGTTTTGCGATCGGGCTGCTTACCGAAGAAGGTGACGGTGTGGTGATCTCGAGTCTGTACTCGCGTGACCGCATGAGTGTATTCGCAAAGCCTGTTCGCGGCCACGCATCCGAGCATGAGCTCACCGAAGAGGAGCAAGAGGTTCTGATGCGAGCGAAGCGTTAAAAGGAGTGCTACCGTGGCAAAAATACTTTTCCAACATGAAACAACCAGCCGTACAAGGGAATACCGTCCCTCGCCCACCCGTGATCGTCATCATGGGGCATATTGACCATGGAAAATCAACACTCCTCGATTACATCCGAAAGTCCAACGTCGTTGCCGGTGAAGCGGGCGGCATCACCCAGCACCTCTCAGCCTACGAGGTAACCCACACCACCAAGGAAGGCCGCACGCAGCGCATTACCTTTCTCGATACTCCGGGACATGAAGCTTTTTCACAAATGCGCTCTCGCGGCGCACGTGTGGCAGATATCGCCGTACTCGTCGTTTCTGCCGAGGACGGCGTGAAGGCACAAACCAAAGAAGCCCTTGCTTCCATCAAGGAGGCCAAAGTTCCCTACATTGTCGCGATCAATAAAATAGACAAGCCGACCGCCAATATTGAGAAGACAAAAAATTCTCTCGTTGAGAACGAGATCTACCTTGAAGGCTACGGCGGCGACATCCCCGCAGTCCCTATTTCTGCAAAATCGGGCCAGGGTGTTTCCGACCTGCTTGATATGATGCTCTTGGTCGCAGACCTCCAGGGCCTCACCGGTACGCCAAGCAAGCCCGCAGAAGGCATCGTCATCGAAGCCCGCATCGACCCCAAGAAAGGCACTTCTGCGACACTCGTCATCAAAGACGGCACCCTCCGCAGGGGAATGTGTATCGTCGCGGAGGAAAGTCTCTCTCCGGTACGCGCCATCGAGGACTTCACCGGGAAACAAGTTCCGGAAGCAACCTTTTCCTCACCTATCCGCATCACCGGCTTTGACCATGTTCCACCTGTCGGCGCGACGTTCTTTGCCTGCGAAAACAAAAAGGCGGCTGAGGCGCTCGTTGCAGAACATCACGAAGCGGCACATGCTCCAAAGAAGGCTCCTGAAGGGTCGAGTGAGGAGGGCCCCGAAAGCGTAACGATCCCCCTCGTGATCAACGCCGACGCATCAGGCACCCTTGAGGCGATCGAGAAGGAGTTGGGGAAATTAAGTACCGACAAAGTGCATGTGCTCATCGTCCGAAAGAATGTCGGCGCGATCACCGAGAGTGACATTAAGGCGGTTGCGGGGGCAACGAGGCCATTTGTCATCGGTTTCAACGTGAAAATTGACGCGCAAGCTCATGCTATTGCCGACCGCATGAATATACCGATCGAGGTCTTTGACATCATCTACAAACTCACGGAGCGTCTCACTGAGGAGATCATCCTCCGCACTCCGAAAGAGACTGTCGCTGAAGTGCACGGCAAAGCATCCGTCGTGCGCACCTTCAGCGCAACGCGGCACAAGCAGATCTTGGGCGGCCGCGTCCTTGAAGGAATGCTCGAGCGTGGTGCCACGGTACGAGTCCTGCGCCGTGACGTGGAGATCGGCACCGGCACGATCATTGAGCTCCAGCAGCAAAAGCTTAAAACCGATAAGGTTCTTGAAGGAACTGAGTTTGGTTCAATGATCGAGTCCAAGATCGAGATCGCGGCTGGCGACACACTGGAATCAATCGTCATCGTGGAAAAATAATATGGCAACACAGCGACAAGAGCGAGTGAGTGAACTATTGCGCGAGCTCGCGGCGACGTATTTGTCGCGCGAGTCCAACCGCACATCGCTCATTACCGTGACCGGCTGCACCGTATCGGCCAACCTAAGTCGCGCAACAGTGCTCTTTACCGTGCTGCCTGAAGACAAGGAAGCCGACGCGGCGGAATTCGTGACGCGCCAAATGGGTGCCCTGCGCGAATATGTAAAAGATCGCACGCGTCTGCGCGTGCTTCCCTACTTCGATGCGTGCATTGATCGGGGGGAGAAAATGCGCCAAAAAATTGACGCGATCCCGAAGAGCACTATAGAATAGCGACTATGGCGTGGTGGCGAAGTCCCGCCAAAGCAGTGGGCGGGCAGGGTCCACGCTTCTTTTGACGAATAGCGGAATCGAACCCGTGCTAAAGTTAAATAATAAGATTGGCGTGGTGGCGAAGTGGTAACGCTTCGGTCTGCAAAACCGACACGCGCGGGTTCGATTCCCGCCCACGCCTCAAGGGATAGAGCTTCTCAACTGCTTGAGGAGCGTAACGAAGTTATTACCGACATAAAATCTTGTTTAATTCGAGAAGAGTCTCATTGAGTCCGAAAATTAAACAGTAACATCAAAGATGCTAGAATAGGGCTACGCCGGGGTGATGAAATGGTAGACATAGGAGACTTAAAATCTCCAGGACGCAAGTCCGTGTGGGTTCGAGTCCCACCCTCGGCACAAAATACGGTTGATAACAAATAGGCCTGTTTCACTTACCCAACCTCCGCCGTGCACTGCGGACAACGGGTGGCTTTAAGGGGAATCGTGGAGATACAAAAAGGGCATGCTTTTGTTGTGGGCTCCGCGGGAGCCTCTTCTTTGCGCCGTACCTTATTCATTGCTTTAATGACCATAAAGATCGCGAGTGCGATGATCACGAAATCAATGACCGAATTGAGGAACATTCCATAGTTTAAGGTGACTGCGGGCTCACTCCCCGATGCCGCGTGCAAGGTGACGGCAAGGCGTGAAAAATCCATACCGCCGGTAACGACCCCAATGGGCGGCATCACTATGTCGCTCACGAGAGAGGACACGATCTTACCAAAAGCCGTACCGATAACGATACCGACTGCCATATCGATGACATTCCCTCTCATTGCAAACGTCTTGAATTCTTGAATGACTGACATGCGCGTATTGTAAGAATAAATGCGAGAAAAGTAAAACGTGCAGCATCAATGATTCGACACACTTTGTGTCGCCACAAATCGCTCCATAACCCCAAGTCACTACTGGTGCCGAGGAGAGGACTTGGTCACGAATATTTTGCTCCGCAAAATTTCTCGACCCCGCCTCGGCGACAAAATGCGAAGCATTTTGTGTACCGCCTCCGGCCTTCAAGTCCTCTCCCGTGCTACAAAATAATAGGCGCCGAAGGCTAGCGCCTCCGACTTCTTTATTTTGTGCCGAGGAGAGGACTTGAACCTCCATGGGTTGCCCCGCTTGCTCCTAAGGCAAGTGCGTCTACCAATTTCGCCACCTCGGCTTATATGCTTCAATTTTTAATTTTTCTTGCCCTAGTGCAAGCACAAAAGGCAAGTGCGTATACCAATTTCGCCACCTCGGCATTCTTTCCACTTTCACAAGACGCGCAGGCGCCTTGCTCCGGGCACATTCGTTCGTGATACTCACTCCTGTGCCCGGAAGAGGACTTGAACCTCCATGGGTTGCCCCACACGTACCTGAAACGTGCGCGTCTACCAATTTCGCCATCCGGGCGTTTCTGGATTCTAGCGCATTTCCCTTGAATCACCAACATGTGATAGAGTTTGCGGATGGAAGGTATATTTACGAAACGAGTGCATGAAGCCGTGAAGGGTATCCCTGTCGGCGAAACACGCACGTACCAAGATGTTGCGCGCCAGGCGGGGAATCCGCGAGCGTATCATGCAGTCGGCAATATTCTCAATAAGAATTATGATCCGGCGATTCCGTGCCATCGCGTGGTACGCTCGGACGGAACAGTGGGCGGGTACAATCGGGGCGAGGCAAAGAAAAAGGCGATCCTTGAAGAAGAACGCTCTCTCTGATAGTATGATGGAATTGTTTTTATTTTTTGATATCCGCCCGTAGCTCAGTTGGTAGAGCAGTTGCCTCTTAAGCAAACGGTCGTAGGTTCGAATCCTACCGGGCGGACATGGAGCGAAACGGAATATCCGCCCGAAGCAGATAAACTGCTTTGCACGCGATAGGATCAAGTCTAAACCCACAAATCCCACACCGCAGCGGCGGGGTTTGACGGTGTGCCATACAAAGGCAAATAATGCAGGTCAATGAACGGAAGACTGTTCGCCTCGATGATCCCCCATCGCTGTCCGCGCGGATCAACTTCGGGGTCGGCGATGATGAGGTCAAAGCCGACGATGGGCGTATCAATAATGTCCGCCGCGCGCTCGAGCTCTGCTTTGAGGTGCGGGTGCACGGTGGAAAGCAGCTCCCGCGTCTCACCCCCAAAGAGTCTCCCCGTCCGATGAGTAAGCTCCACAACCGCGCCACTTAGTGGAATACTCCCTCGTGTATATCCTTGCCGTGAGAGGAACAGGTCATTCTCGTCCGTGAGCACGATAGCCGCAACGCGCTCATGTCTCCGTGCGTTTTGCGCCTCAATTAGCCGCTCAATGGTTTCCTTCCCATTCCCTACCACATGCGGCACGGTCCCCTGGAAAAATCCGACGAGCTTCCCCGCGACGACCGTACCACGGCAGACGGGTCCTTCAAGATGCTCTTCGATAGACACCCGCGGGCACAATTGTGTCGCACTCCGAAACGCCTCTACCACACTTTTCTCATCATTGATGTGCGTCGTGGTGTGTCGCCCCCGCGAGCCGATCTGCGGCTTGATGATCACGGCGCGGCCGATCGCTTTGTGTGCCGCAAGAGCGTCACGCTGCCGACTGATACTTTGCGACTGTGGCACCGCAATGCCATGCGGTCGCAAGTGTTCTTTCACCAGATGCTTGTCGCCCATCCACCACGCACTGGGGCGATCAATCTCTGCCGGTATGGGAATGCTGTTGAAATACTGCCACGCTCCGCGAACAAATGCCCGATAGATACCAGTTGCCTTGCCCCACACCACAACCTGCTCCATAGGGATCCCTCGGCGCAACGCCTCCTCCCAAATCACCTGTGAGCGATACGAGCGCGCTTTTGTCGGGTCGGTGTTGTAGGTAACAATGCGAACTTTTTCCGCAACGGCAAAAAAACATTTGGAAATAAGTCTCTCGAGTGCCTGGCTTACGCGTAGAGCCCACCGAGGCGCCGAAAATCTTCGCGCTACACGATACGCAATGCTCCCCACAAGAAGATCGGTGCTCTGGAGGAGGTACGTGGCGATATGATTGACGGGCGAATTGCCGCACGCGGCACATTCCCCAGGCTGCTCTTTGTATTCATGCATAGAAGATAATGCTGGTATAATACACCATTTTCAATCCTCAGCGGCATTTCAAAATGCTTGACTTTTTTGTCATATTGTGCTATCATTATATACAGGTTCTTTACATTTCACTACCATCCTTTTGGGAAGGAGCTGTCCATGAAAAGATTTGGATTATTTTTACTGTCATCGCTTAACCGATTAATTCAACTTGGAGGGCTGATCATGAATACAGCGTGGGGATGGATCAAAAAACACCTGAGTACGTTCTGGGAGTGGAATAAGCCCGGCAAAGATGGCCAGCTAAACACCTTTCAGCTTTCTGCCAGAGTGTTCGGGATCTGGGTGTTCTTGATGCTCGTATTGCTTATGGTAAAACCTGAGTGGTTCAATACGTGGCTCCAATTCCGAAACCTGTTCATTCTACTGCCATTGATTCTGGTTATGTTAATGATCGCTTTGACTCCCAGCGGACGTCCCAAGGGATACCGGATCGTCGCTGGGTTTATGGTGGCAGTGATCGCTGAACTATACTTCGGCGGTGCCATCATGAAACTTTTCCCGGGGATCTCATCGATGTTGGAGCAAATCCACATCGCGGGGGAACCTGCTTCTTCCAGGGATTCTTCCAGGGAACTGCCGCCAAAGTACTTGGTTATCGCCCCCGGGGAAACAGGCACCATCACCATAGACCGAGGGTACAGTTTCATTTCAAGCTGTGGTGAAGCCGGGGAAATCATTTACCCCAAACACGTTCCTTGCGGCCCGGGAGTGAACGAGCCGCTTGGTGATGCGGTCTCCATGATTACCTACAGGGCCGTAGATACACCGCTCCATGTGGTTGTGTATTTCACGCCTGCAAAGATCTAGAGTTCAAGATCTAAGCAACAGCGACTT
>MHUS01000015.1:6963-16758 GCA_001823505.1 Candidatus Yonathbacteria bacterium RIFCSPHIGHO2_01_FULL_51_10
TTTGGTTTTTGTACCTTTCGGTAATTTAGTATGGGTCAGGAATGCCCAGAACACTCACCACGAAATTAATGATCGCAAAGACGAGCACCATGATCGCAAATCCTACTATGGACCAGAGCATGTGCCGCCTCCCGTTATCTCTATCCTCCTCGGTGTCATATCCCCTCACGAACTGGAGGATCCCCCAAATAAAATAGATGACGGCAAGTGCCATTAAGAACTCAATGATCGGATTGATGATCATTTGGCTGATCTTACCGATCAGGGTATCAAGTGCATTCCCCCCGTTTGTAGCAGCGTATGCCCTCAACATGTGTTAGATAGGCAACGCCGGCGGAGGAAGCGCTTGTGTGCTGCCACCGAGCGTACTCGTAAAGATCCTCACGAGCGCCCAGACCGATGCCATGACCGCAATGGCGATGATACCGTAGAGCATCATGCCCGCACCCTTCTGGCGCTCTTCCGCTTCGTCTCCTGCCGTCACGAACTTGATCACTCCGTAGAGGAAGTACACAACCGCGAGTGCCAAGAGAAACGATGCCGCCCAACTCAGAACTACTGAAACAAAACCAGTGAGCGAATTGAAGTCGGTGATCGCCGCAAATGAGAACGCCGGAAAGACGACCGGGAGACTCCACGCAACAGCTTTTTTAAAAGTCGCATTCATATCGTACTGAATAACTACATTAAGCCAATAAAGATTCCTCGGGGCAAGCCCCGAGGTGTTATCGGAACTCGCTCCACTCGTCCAATCGCACGGCAAGCCGCGCGGCACTAACCTATATTAGCTCCTCGGCTCGGAAGCGTGAAAGTACTCTTTCACGCTTCACTCGCTCTACGTCGCTAATAAACTATCACCCCAACCAACAAAGCACTACATTGCAAGATTGTCTGCCTCTCTTAAGTATACTAAACCCATAGGATTGGGCAACAGGAGATGTGGATTACTCAACGAGCATCTTACTGGAGAATCGTCGTGGTAATGATCCTCACGAGCGCCCAGAGGGACACCATGACCGCAATGGCAATGATGCCATACAACATCATCTTCCTGCCCTCCGCGCGCTTTTCTTCATCTTCGGCATGCAAGACGTAATTTCCTGCGCCGTAGAGGAAATAGAGGATCACGACACTGGCAAGAACATTGGCAACAACGGTGCCTATATCCTCAATGAGGTACCTGACGAGCGACGGAAAGTCAGAAAATTTACTGGACGACTGCGCCACAACGGACGCCCCGGCAAAGAACTGTGGCACACCGACTGTCGCTGTGAGAATTGCCGTTCGGTAAAGTTGTGTGATACGCGTGCTCATAACTAAAGTCCTTGGATCGTACTGGCGATCGCCTGAGCGAAGACCCACGCACCCAAGATAAGCGCCGCGCCAATAAGCGCACCCAAGAGCGTTTTCTTTGCATCTTCAAGCTTCTTGGTATCCCCTCCCGCGGTTACAAAGAGGAATCCGGCGTAAATAATGAAGACCGCGATCACGGGCAGAAGGATCTTGACGAGTGATTCGAGCAACTTTTGCAGAAGCGACATGATGTCGTCATATGGCGTAGGATTCTCAAATGAGATCACCTGACTCGCGCCAGAACTGGTCTGTGGCGCCGTATTTGATCCTGAATTTGATCCCGTGTTCAAATTAGTGTTTGACCCCGTATTTGAGCCTGATGGCTGCGTTCCCGTATTTGACCCGCTTGTCGGCGAAGGAGACGGGTACGGTATCCCATTTGAGTCATAGATCCCAGGCAGACTACTTCCTGTACTATTTCCTGTACTGTAATCAGGGAATACTGCTGATGCGACTGCCGGCACCGCAAAAAAGCCAACCATCGCGAGCATGATCCATCCCAACAACCCACCTGAAACATTCGCGCTGTGCCGAAAATTATTCATACGATGCAATAATTGTACCATACTGAGGCTGACTGAGCGAAAGATCCACCGGTATTTGACTTGAATCAAAGAGCACCGAGACCACAACCTTCACGATCGCCCACGCACCGAAAGCGACAATGAGGCCAATGAGCGCAGCCAGTCCGGCACTCTTTGCCTTCTTTATGGAACCTTCGTTTGACCCTTCAGTGAGGAAGATCCAACCGACATACACAAAGGCGATCGCCGCCAAAGGCATCGCGAGATCAAAAAGCAGAAAGTGGACAACATTCTGCGCAAGCGTAATGAGATCACTGAACCCGCAGTTCGTGTCACACGGCACAATCGCCGCACTTGCCAGATACGGACTCGCCAGCGCCGCAATTCCCGCAGCCCCACCAAAAACCATCCGAAAAAATCGTCTCTTATTCATATTAATTGCTGTTCTGTTTAGGAAAAAGGCCCACCAAACGTCCTTCGAGCACGTTGATCGCGTCATTGGGGCTGCGACGCCCCGAGAGCACGTCCTCGACCGCGAGACGAAATGCGTTCGTGGAACCTGCCACGTCAGGATCAAGCCACCCATTCGCGATCAACGCCGCCCGATTGAACACATCTTGGTACGGATCGGCCGTCTGTACTGCCAACACATCTCGTCGAGCCGACGCAACCCCCATTTCCTTTGCCAACGAGGACGAAAACTCTTTCTGAGAAAGAAGCGCTGCGGCGTAGTTGGCGCCGGCAACGTTCTTCGCCGCGTTGAGAACGCCTATGGCATACATCTTGCCAAACGTCGCCGGTGTGCCGGGAGCACCCGCATCATTCTTTGCTTGCGGCATCGGCGCAACATCAAAATTGAGGTGTGGGTTTTTGTTTGCAATGACCGTTTTATCGCTTGCAAATCCAAAGTAGACGCCCAGCGACCCTTGAGCAAAAAAATCAACTGATGCGGGAAGGGCGCGGCTCCATGAATATTCCGTGCGTGCAGGATCGGCGAATCGGGTATAGAACTGCAGCGCGGCAGATCCCGGCTGCAGCGCGGAGCTTTGTGCTTGAGCAAGGACAGTTGAGATCGTCGTAATCCCCGCAGGAGTTGTGGTGTATGCGGTGATCGGGCTGCCCGCCTGCATAATAAGTGTGGTCAGGATCTCTTTTGCATGAGTGATATTGTCAAACTCTCCAAGCGCAAAGGCGCTCTGCGCGAGCGTCCCCTGTGATGCTCCCCGCACGGTGAGGTTCGTAAGCGGTGTCGAATAAAACTCCGTCCACGAAACAGGCGGCTGCACGATCCCCGCCCGAGCGAAGAGATCGCGGTTCCAATACATCACCAGCGGGTCAACCACGAGCGGCAATGCGATCGGTCCCGCAGGCGGGAGGAAAAGTTCACCCTCTTGAATGAACGCGTTCTTGAAGTCGCGGGCGGTGTATCCGAGCGGACTCAAACGATCTTTTTGTCGGGCGATGCTCTCCTGCGTCATGATGATCGCGTCCGGCGCCGCGTTGTTGGCGAGTGCCTCGGTGAGATCGCTGTCAAATGTCGCTTGCTTCTTCTCGACATACACAAGCTGTACCTGCGTGTTGGAAGAAAAAGCCGCGCCCTGTGCCGCAGAAAATACCTTCTGCGGAAGGGTCCCCCACACGACGGTTTTCCCATACTCTACGGTGGTCGAAGACTTACCCCAAGGCGACGGAATAACATCCGCGAACATCAGAAAGCCCACGATCCCCAACACCAGCGCACCCACCATAAGCGAGACTTGAAACGTGCTGACTCCTCGTGTCGTGATCATAACAATCGATTACGTTTCTTGGTAATAAATCCGTGATGGTGTGCCCCCGCATCAAAAATCGGTTTTTCGTAGAGAAATCGCTCGTTTTCAAACATACGCCGCGCATCGGGACTTTTGACCAACTGGCTCACATGAGGACCGAGACCACCAAATGAATCCGCCCACTCGATCACTGCCACTCGTCCGTCATGCCGAAGAATGCGCCATGCTTCATGTGCTACGCCATTCTTGTCTTCTGCCTGAAAGAGCACGTTGCAGATCAAAACAAGATCCACGCTCTCGTCCTTAAGTTTAGTCCCGCCATGCTCCTCGACATTCCCCCACACCACCTCAACGTTACCCAGATGCTTCTTCTCGGCCTCACGCTTAAGGGTGCTGACGAGTTCTTTTTGTACCTCAACGGCATAGACTTTCCCGTCTGAGGCAGCCTCAGCGGCGGCAAAGGTATACGCACCGGAGCCGGCGCCAAAATCAACCACATACGCATCAGGAGCAATGCTGAGTTCCACGATCACCTTGCGGGGGTCTGAGAATGATTCCATTGGTTTTAGTATACCGCAGAACCTAGGGCGACGCACACATCCGCTGGGGAAAAGAGCCTCCTACAAACAAACTAAGGAAGCGATACTATCCCCCTCGCGTAACTTCATGATGCGTACTCCTTGCGTCTGACGTCCGAGGGACGGGATGGTTTTTGTTTCTACGCGAATAACCTGTGACTTGCGAGAAATGGCAACCACTTCTTCATCCGCAACCGTCACGACTTTTGCCGCCATGAGCGCACCGGTCTTTGCGGTGACCTTAAACGTCTTGATGCCGGAACCGCCGCGCTTCTGCGCTTTATATTCTTTGATGGGGGTTTTCTTGCCGTAACCATTCTCGCTCATTACGAGAAGCTGTGGCGCTTCGGCACTCGCAGACACCGCGTCTGCCCCGATGAGGGTATCTCCCTTGCCAAGCTTCATGGCGCGCACGCCACCCGCATTGCGTCCCATTTCACGCACGTCGGATTCTTTAAATCGAATAGACTGACCCTTGGCAGTCGCAAGCACGATCGTGTCGCCCTTGCCCACGAGCCGCGCCGAGAGGAGCTCGTCCCCCGCTGCGAGCTTGATCGCAATGAGGCCGCTTCGGCGCACATCAGCGAAGCCCTTTGCCGCGACTTTCTTCACCACACCCTGCTTGGTGATCATAGCGAGAGAAAGCGTTGCACCTTTTGCGTCTTTGGTGACCGGGAGAATAGAGGTAACCTTTTCTTCCGACGAGAGCGAGAGGAAGTTCATGATGGACTTACCGCGAGTTGCGCGCTTTCCTTCCGGAATATCATACATCTTGATCTGGTATGCCTTACCTTTGTCGGTAAAGAAGAGCAGATCACTGTGCGTTGACGCGGAGAGGAACATCGTGATGAAATCCTCTTCTTTTGTGTTGAGGTCCATGACACCCACGCCGCCGCGGTTCTGCTTGCGATACTCGCCGGGATTGGTGCGCTTCACGTATCCGCCACTTGTGTAGACAAGGATGGACTCTTCGTCGGGGATGGTGTCTTCAAGAGAGATCGCCTTGGCACCGCCTTTGATGATGCGCGTGCGGCGCTCGTCGCCGTACTTTTCTTTGACCTCGCCCAATTCAGTCTTGACCACGCCCAAGATCTTTTTCTCACTGGCAAGGAGCTCCTTGAGCCCCTTGATGAGCTGGAGTTTCTCCGCGAGCTCAAGCTCCACCTGCTTGCGCTCAAGGCCGGCAAGTTTCTGGAGGCGCATTTCAAGAATCGCGGTCGCCTGCTTTTCGGAGAAGCGAAAATCCTTCATCAGGTTCGCGTGGGCGGCAGGAGTATCTTTTGATCCCTTAATCGTCTTGATGATCTGATCAATGTGGTCAAGTGCTTTTTTAAGACCCTCGAGGATATGCGCGCGCTCCTCTGCGCGCGCAAGGTCAAATGCCGCTCGGCGGCGCACCACAACCTTTCGATGTGCCAAAAATTCAGCGAGGATGCCTTTGAGGGAAAGCGTCTGCGGCACACCGTCCACGAGTGCCAACATGTTGTAGTGAAAGGTCGTCTCAAGCATCGTGTGCTTGTAGAGATAGTTGAGGACTTTTTGCGGGTGCGCGCCGGACTTGAGGTCAATGGCGATGCGGATGTCTTTTGTTGATTCATCGCGAAGGCCTTTGATGCCGTCGATCTTCTTCTCGCGCACGAGCTCGGCAATGGTTAAAATGAGGTCGGATTTGTTCACGCGATACGGAATGGAGCTCACGATGATCTGGCTGCCGTTCTTGCCATCCACAATATCCGCCTCGCCGCGCGTCACCACACCGCCGCGGCCGGATGAATACGCGTGATGAATATCCTTTTCGTTATAGGCAATCCCGCCCGTCGGGAAGTCGGGTCCTTTCACAAATTTAAGCAGATCATCGTTGGTCGCGTCTTTGTTGTCCGCAAGGTAGATGCATGCATCCACCACCTCGGTGAGGTTGTGCGGCGGAATGTTGGTCGCCATACCGACTGCGATACCGAGGGTACCGTTCAAGAGGAGGTTCGGTGCTGCCGCGGGAAGTACCACGGGCTCCTTGCGCGTATTGTCGTAGTTGCCCACGAAGTCCACCGTGTCCTTATCAAGGTCGCGGAGGAGCTCGCCGGCGACACGAGACATCTTGGCCTCGGTGTAACGCATAGCAGCAGCCGAGTCGCCGTCGATTGAACCGAAGTTCCCCTGCCCATGCACGAGCATGTACCGCGTGAGGAAGTTCTGAGCGAGTTTGACCATCGCCTCATAGACCGATGAGTCGCCGTGAGGGTGGTACTTTCCAAGAACATCTCCGACCACCGCCGCCGACTTGCGGAACTTTGCCGTATGAGCGAGACCCATTTCATGCATCGCGAAGAGGATCCTGCGGTGCACGGGCTTGAGCCCATCGCGCACGTCAGGAAGTGCGCGCGTCGTGATCACGGACATCGCGTAGTCGAGATACGATTTGCGCATCTCGGTGCTTATTTCAACAGGAATGACGCCGTGTTCGGGCGCCGGGGATAGTTGTTCGTCTTTGGTATTCTTGTTCATTTATCTGAGTATCATAGCACATTTTGATCCGCGCGTCACGGAAAAAATCTCCTACGGTGTAAGTTTCTGACCACTTAAACTCTCGCGTGCCGAGGAGACGCTTGCGCGGATACCATCGATCCCCTCGCCAAAAATACTCCCCACGGCCTGGAGTGGACTTTCTCCCCCAATAGGCTGCGTGGTCGCAGGCGCGCGCTCAAGGACAGACGCGGTAAACCACACGAACATGATCGCACTCCACATCACAACGGTCGCCGCGACCGCGATCTGTTTGCGTTCCCGCTCGGGTTTAGCCCGTAGGTCATCTAGTATCCCCATGGTAAGGCTTGTTTATATGGTCAGCGCGATGATAGCCCCTTCCTTCCCTTCAAGATCTTTGCGTTTGAGCGTAAGCTTGTCCACCACCTCGGCCTTCTCGCCAGCTTCTTTCTCAAGCACCCCGAGTGCGCCATTACCATCATAGTGCATCGGAATGAGGAGCCGTGTTTCAAGAGCAACCGATAACTTATGCGCATCCGCAGGAGAGAGGACCTCTCCGCCGGCGATCGGCGCAAAGAGAATATCGATCTCGCCCAGCTCTGCCTTGATCTCGCTCGTCAATGATTCAGGAGTTGCCAATGCGCCCAAGAAAACGATACGGATATCGTCAAAGGTAAGCGCATAGACGGTGTTCGCCTTTGGTTTTTTCTTGTAGGTTGTCTCCGTGTAAAAGCCTTTGATGAAAATACCCTGCACTTCATATTCGCCGGGGCCGGAAAGAACGAACGGCTCTTTCTCGCCATAGGTAGCATTCTCTACGCCATTGAAGTCCGGGTCGTGCATCGTGACCAGTGCGATGTCCGCGCCGAATTTGACCGGCTTCCATGCGGAATCTTTGCCCACGGGGTTGAAGGCGAGGACGGTGTCGCCTGTTTGGATCTTGAAACATTCTCCGCCGTGATAGGTGATGATCATCTCGTGAGTGTAGCAGAGTGCTCAAAAAAAATGAAGCACCCTTCCGAATTACATAGGGTTACCCTATGGGGAAAGAGCATACGGCTTCGGAGGCCGAGCCTGCTATCCACAGGTGCTCTTTACATTCCTTTTCCATGAGCGCACAATTATAGGTGAAGTTAACCTGTACATTATGGAGGGTCGGCCATGCCAAAGAAACCTGTAAAGAAGCACGTGGACCCGTTCGTGTATTGCCCGGGAGCGCCCATCGGAAGTGCGGCAAACCATGCCACCCACGAAAGCGACCTCGGTGTCCCCGTGAACCCCCCGTGAACCCCATGCGTGACACACGAGGGACACCGCCGACACCGGATAGTGTCAGTGCGGAGCGAAAGCAATTCTACGCTTGCACATAAGGGCGAATCCGCCCCATCCCCAGGGTCCAAGTCCCGCGACTTGACAAACCCTGGGGATTTGCTATACTACTGCTTGGAACGGATCGCGCTTCATCCCGAAGCCGACCGTAGCAACGCAACGAGGAAACGACGCCATGACGCACGCACCCCCGCGCAGTTCCCTGAGCATCTATAGTGAAAACGTCAACACCGACCTGATGACCAACTCCAGCACCACCGGCTCCGGCGCCAAGGGCGGCTAAAGCCACCTGGGCCCGCCCGACGGCCACGGGACAGCAATGTTCCGTGGCCAACTACCTTCCCTGAAACTAAATTCAAGAAAAGGAGGTACATCATCATGTTTACCGCCCTCTGGCCATCAGCTCGCGCCGCGCTCTTCCGACGAATTTATCCGACGGTTCGTGAATAGATCGAACCGTCGGAGCCTTCATCAAACCAGCGCCGCGCCAAGTAGTACCACCCCAGTCTTCACGAGACTGGGGTGTCTTATTTGCGCATCCCCCAACTACCAGACGTCCGACGTCTGGTAGTTGGCTAATTTCTGGAAAGGTTAAACCTTTCCAGATTATCCACATATCTGCTTTACCGTAGTGTGAACGTTTGCTATAGTTGTTATTGGACCCTAGGATTTGTATTTTCTTGGGGAATCGTAACCACAACGTACCACTGGAGGTTGTCATGCACATTCGCAGCACACATTCACCCCCGATGGGTAGCGGTGTTACTGGCGGCGGTCATATCGGCGCTGGCTGTGGCGACATCCGCGGTCACGATCCGATCGACAACGGTATCACGTCGGACCCGACGGACGTCTAGGGCACCTTCAGCCCCCAGGCGAGCACAATGTATCGTGCTCAAACTTCAACAATCAACAGTCCCCCGAGGAGGTGACTTTAAAGGGGACAGCAGTACGAGCGCTCTCTTCGGAGGGCGCTTTTTTTATTATCGCAACGCAGATGTTGAAAAGACGCTTGCCCCGTAGTGAAAAATTGCATCGTGCAAAGCACACGCCTTTAGTGCAATGCAATTTTCTACTACAGGGCTTGCGACGCCCCGTTTTTTGTGCTACATTCTCCTCATCGCATTTTTCGTGTGATGTTTGTTTAATAATCACAATAACTTTGAGGATAACCCCGCCCCGTGGCGGACCCTCAGAGCGGACACCCCGCTTTTAGGTTAAGCGGGCTTTATATTTAATATGACCACATCAACCACCACAACCAAGCCGGAGGCCGAATCAGCGATGGATCTAATTCTCAAGCGCTCGTCAGCGCACCCCAAGAAAGGTGACGCTGTCGAAGGCGCCGTGATCGCCATCGGCAAAGCCGCGGTATATATTGAGCTCTCCCCTTTTGGCACCGGCATCATCTACGGCCGCGAGTATCTCAACGCCCGCGATGTTTTGAAGAAGATCAACATAGGCGACATCGTGTCCGCTCAGGTCGTCGAGCAGCAGAACGACGAGGGCTACATCGAACTCTCCCTCCATGAGGCACGCCAGGCACGCATCTGGAGCGAAGCAGAGGACGCGATCAAAAAGAAACTCATCGTGGAGCTTCCCGTCAAGGAAGCCAATAAGGGCGGGCTCATCCTCGAGTGGCAGGGTATTGCCGGATTCCTCCCCGCGTCTCAGCTTAAGCCGGAGCACTACCCTCGCGTTGAGGATGGCGACAAGAACCGCATTTTTGAAGAGCTCAAGAAGCTCGTCGGCGGCAAG
>MHUS01000016.1:0-2322 GCA_001823505.1 Candidatus Yonathbacteria bacterium RIFCSPHIGHO2_01_FULL_51_10
AAAACGGCTTGGCTACAGGACACCACGGGAAGTATTTAGAGAGTGGTGCAATTCAAAGTAGAACTTGGGCCCCCAAGTACCACATTTACGAGCCTCCCCTTCACATAAATAAGGCGTTTGACCTCCTTCCCCGCCGTCCATACCTTAACCTTTTCGCGCGCGAGCGCCGCCTTCTCAACATCCTTATCGGGCATATTCGCAGCAACCTCAAACGTATCCCGCACCTTGCCGTTTACCTGTACCGCAATAATTACTCGCGACTGTACCAATTTGCGCTTGTCGTATTTCGGCCACGGCGCTTTATGCACCGAACCTTTCTTTCCGGTCTCTTGCCAGAGCTCCTCAGCCACATGCGGGGCAAACGGCGCAAGGAGAACCAGCAGTGTGCCAAAATACTCCTCACGGATCTTTTCGCGCTTTTCAAATTCATTGAGCAGCATCATGAGCGCCGAGATCGCGGTATTGAAAGAAAGTGATTCAATATCCTCCCCCACTTTTTTGATCGTACGATGGATCGCACTCTCGAGTCCTGTATCATGTGGTGTTTTTTTGTCCACACGATCAGAAAGTTTCCACACACGCTCAAGGAACCGCCGTGGACCGATGATGCTCTGGGTATTCCAGGACGCCGCTTGATCGAATGGTCCGATGAACATCTCATAGAGTCTGAGCGTGTCGGCACCATACGTCTTCACAATATCGTCCGGGTTTATGACATTGCCGTATCGCTTGCTCATCTTGCGACCATCCTCGGCCATAATGAGCCCGACGTTCTGAAGCCGCGTGAACGGCTCGTTGTAATTGACCGCTTTCATATCATAGAGAAACTTGTGCCAGAAGCGTGCGTAGATGAGATGCCGCGTCGCGTGCTCCGCTCCCCCGACATACATATCAACCGGCGACCAATACTTCTCCTTCTTCTTATCCGCCAAAAACTTCTTGTTCTTGGGATCAATATACCGAAGGTAGTACCACGACGATCCCGCCCACTGAGGCATCGTGTTTGTCTCGCGCTTGGCGGGACCTTTGCACTTGGGGCATTTTACATTCACCCATTTCTTGATATCCGCAAGCGGCGACTCCCCCGTGCCGGTCGGCGCATAGGACTTTACTTCAGGCAGCTTCACGGGGAGATCTTTTTCCGGTACCGCGACCGCACCGCATCCGCCAGCTGGCGGACCACAGTGAATGATCGGAATCGGTTCTCCCCAATAGCGTTGCCGCGAAAATACCCACTCGCGCAGTTTATAGTTCACCTTCTTTTTCCCAAGTTTTTCTTTCACTAACCACGCGGTCATTTTTTCACGGGCTTTTGCGGAATCAAGGCCGGTGAAATCACCAGAGTTAACAAGAACCCCACTACTTGTAAATGGTCCCGGCTCAAGAAACTGCTCCCAAATAAATTTGTGATGCTCCCATGTAATTTTTTTTTCAACTTCATCTTTGTTTAGCCAGACACTCCTGTGTTTATTTTGTTCATCGCCATTAATTTCCTCTCTCTCATCATTCAATAATTTCACATAATAAAAAACGTCATTCGTTTTTTGATTTTTCCCTTTTGTGTGCCTAAAACCGTAACAAAACAGATTGTCGAGTATGGTCTGCTTGATTTCGATATTTTTATAACCTGTCTCTTCTCTGATCTCTCTCCTCATTGCATCTTCTGTGCTTTCTTCTCCGTCAATGCCCCCACCAACAAAATAAAAATTCTCTTTGTCTTCTAAAAGAAGGAACTTACTATTGTATTCGATAATCGCGCTTACTGTTTTTCTCTCTAGAGTCTCAACCCTTTCTCTTGGAGCGTTTATCCCTCCGAGAATAAAACTAGGCGCCACGACTTTATTTTCTGACAGATGAAATTTCCTCGCGAACACAAAGTCGCGCTCATCGTGTGCGGGAACTGCCATGACCGCGCCGGTGCCGTACCCGCCAAGGACATAGTCGGCAATGAATATCGGTACAGTAGTGCCATTGAACGGATTGACCGCCTCAACCCCCTCAAGCTTCACCCCCGTTTTCTCCTTTGCCAGCTCTGTGCGCTCGAGGTCTGACTTTTTATTCGCCTGCGCTACATATGCACGAACTTCTTTCATGTTTTTTATATGATCCGCAAGCTTCTCCATGAGCGGATGCTCCGGCGCGAGCACGACATACGACATGCCGAACACGGTATCAATACGCGTGGTGAACACTTTGATGTCTTCTTGTGTGTCAGCTATCGGAATTGAAAATTCCACACCCTCCGAGCGTCCGATCCAGTTGCGCTGAGATTCTTTGATCGACTCAGGCCAATCAAGCTTGTCGAGATCTTTGAGCAGGCGG
>MHUS01000016.1:2365-4542 GCA_001823505.1 Candidatus Yonathbacteria bacterium RIFCSPHIGHO2_01_FULL_51_10
AAAGATCCACTGCGTCCATTTGTAGAAGGCGGCGTCAGTCGTATTTATTTCACGCTCCCAGTCATAACTAAATCCAATTCGTTTACATTGCTCTCTGAACGTATCAATATTTTTTTTGACCGACTTGCTCGGGTGCATTTTATTTTTAATCGCAAAATTTTCCGCGGGAAGGCCGAAGGCGTCCCATCCCATCGGGTGCAGGACGTTATACCCATTCATTCTCTTGTACCGCGCATAGATATCGGTTGCGGTGTACCCCTTCACGTGTCCGGCGTGCAGCCCCTCGCCCGAGGGGTACGGGAACATGTCGAGCACATAGCACTTTGGTTTCTTGCCCCCTTCCGGCGTTTTGTAGAGTTTTGACGTCTGCCATTTTTTCTGCCACTTCTTTTCAATTTTTTTAGGGTCGTAAGATTTCATGGCGTGCGTGCGTAATTACCCCATACTACAGAAAAACCGCAAGCTGCGCAAATTGCGCGGCTTGCGGGAACATGAGAATGTGGTATCGTGACGAATAGTTATCCTCGTTCACCCGTCAACAAAGGAGAGGCGCCATGTCTCAGCTCCAGGCCAACACCATTACTGCAGTTCTCCAGACTCTTGATTCTTTCTCGTCTCTGGAAATGATCGATAGACGTTTATTGGTTTTATTGCTCGAAGAAGGCACCATTTCTCGCGACATTCTCTTGAAAGCTGCTGACCAAAAACTGCGTAAGGTTGGCAGGACTGCTTATGTTCAGCACATCACGAGCATGGTACAAAGCACATACACCATCTGGCCAGACCACACTCTTTCAGCTGAAGCCTTCGCATACGCACTTGCGCATGGCGAGTTTACCAAAAACGAGGAGAGGAGGATCAGGTTCGACCACGGTGACACCATAGAGTCTTTTATCGCGAGCTCTGAGTATGCTGTCGACCACCTTTGTCAAAAAACTGTGGACCAATGGCTCGACATAACGCCGCCACCTGAGCACAAATGGCCGAAAGGAGACCATGATTCATATTGCCCAGGATGCGACTAAAGCAACCTACTTGCCTCCTAAACTAAGACGCCCCGCGATGCGGGGCGTTTCTTTTTGTCTACTGTTTAATGGGCGGATAGAGTTTCGGGTCGATCGTTCGGTCAAAGCATGCGCGTCCGGCACCATGCTGCCAATTTTCGTCAATACCATTCTTGCTGGCCGGATACAAAGGAGCTACGCGCGGGATCGTGCTCTGGTCATTACTGCTGGAAAGGCCAAATGTCGCACACAGCTGAAATGACGTTGCCCCACTTATTGTGTATTCATACGCTATGTCTGTCTCGGGATCAGTTGGGACCACAAACCCACCGATTGGATCGTTGAGCGCATCGATGGTATCAGGCAATGTCTGTTTGTACTGCCAATAGTTCACAACCAGGTACTGAATTGACTGCAGGTCGCTGATTCGTCTTTGGTCAAATTGCTTGATCCGCTGAGTCATGGGAGATCCCACGATCGCAAACCCGGCGACGATCGATGCAAGAATGAACACCGCGGTACCCCATGTAAAATATTTTCGAAACATCCCCCCTGAGCCATGCTTTACATCGTTTATGTAGTACGCGAAGACCGCACCTGCAACAATGAGCACCACGCCCACCTTAAGCAGAAAGCCCGCCGTCAATTCTTCTCCTCGTAGGAACGTGTTGAGGAGCACCACAAGATCGATCAGGATCGAGAGTCCCGCTACAAACAGAGTGAAGTAGACGAGCCACTTTCGCACCGAGAGCTCGCGCTTCTCAGGAGCTGCGACCTCGCCGCGATAGAGCATCCACATCAAGACGAGATAGGTAGGGAATGCGATGATGAGCATCGCCACCTGCCAGCTGATGTCCCCCGACGAGTACGCGAGATAATCAAAAGGGCGGGGGAATACATAGTTGATGATCTCAAAGAGAAGCGAGATGATACTCCACACACTCAAATAGAGAGCTACGATCGCCCCAAGATGAAGGAAGAAATCCTTCGGTGTTGTCCTTGGTTTTTGTGTAGTTGGTTCCATATCATTAAGTATATACCCCTAGATTTTAAATTCAACCACATCACCGTCTTTGACGATATATTCCTTCCCTTCCGTGCGGACAAGGCCTTTTTCGCGGGCGGCGGCATAGGAGCCGGCGCCCAGGAGGTCATTCCAAAAGATCACTTCCG
>MHUS01000016.1:4554-38238 GCA_001823505.1 Candidatus Yonathbacteria bacterium RIFCSPHIGHO2_01_FULL_51_10
CTCAGGCGCCGTCCAGCCGTCCTTGATCGTCCACCCGCGCGTCTCGTCTTCTCCCGTAGTGAAGTACGTGATGAGCCCCAGAAGCTCGTAACTTTTTTTGATGAGTTCGTCAACGCCGTTGCCGCCTTCTGCACCGAGTTCTTTTTTGAACGCGTCGCGCTCGGCACCTTCAAATCCCTGAAGCTCCTGCTCGATCTTCGCATCAATGATAACGTAGCGCGCATTCGTTTCTTTCATGAGCGCGATGAGCTTAGTAAATCGCTCGTCTCCGCCATCCGGCAGACTCTCATCCAAATTCTTCCCACCCGCTTTTTTGTTAAGCGCGTAGAGGATCGGCTTCTTGGTGAGAAGATGCAGCCCCTTGACGATCTTTTCTTCTTCCGTGGTCAGCGCCACCGACGAGGCAAGCTTGCCCGCCTCAAGCGCAGGCAAGATCTTTGATATCGCTTCCTTCTCCGCAAGGGCCGCTTTGTCGCCCCGCTTCGCGTCACGCTCGACATTCGCCAACCGCTTCGTCGCTGTCTGCATGTCGGCCAAGATAAGCTCCAGGTTGATCGTCTCAATGTCAGAGATGGGGTTTACTTTGCCATCCACATGGATCACGTTGTCGTCCTCAAAAATGCGCACGACCTCAAGGATCGCGTCCGTCTCACGGATATTGGCAAGAAATTTGTTCCCCAGACCTTCCCCTTCCGAGGCGCCCTTGACCAGCCCGGCAATATCCACGAATTCCACTGCGGCGGGGATCTTTTTTGCCGACTTGGAAAGCACCGCGAGTTTGTCCAAGCGATCATCCGGCACCGCAACGACACCCACCGAAGGGTCAATGGTGCAGAACGGATAATTCTCCGCCGGCACCGCCTTTTCGGTAAGCGCGTTAAACAACGTGGATTTGCCCACGTTCGGAAGGCCGACGATGCCGATGGAGAGTGCCATACTTGTTATTTTCTACCCATTGAGCGCTTTGAGCTCTGCCGCATGCGCCTGCATAACTGCCATCATGGCCTGCTCTTGACCCATGCCGGCCTTTATCTTTGCTTGCGCCTCTTCGGCGATCTTCTGAAAGAGCGCGGGGTTCTTTTGCACGAGGTTAATCACCTGATCGATCTGCTCATCGCTCACTCCCGGCATCTTGGACTTGATCATCTTCTTTATGAGAAATTCTTTTATCATGAATTATGAACATTTACTTCGTAATGCCCGAGAGTGTACCAGAAAACCGCTCTACCGACAAACGCTAAGAAACTTCAATAATAGTCGGTGCAGACAAGCTCTCATTAACGTAGGGCTGAAAGGTATCCGTGAAATCAACCATGGTCGGGGTTACGGTTTTTACGGCGCCATTCTCAAACACGACCGAGAGCATCAAGCCGTGGTGAGTATCGGCGGAAAAATTCTGGTCAAACACAAAGTTGCCCAGACTGTACGCAATGTACCCACCGTGGTACTGCTCCACCTCCTCAACCACATGGGGGTGATGTCCGATCACGAGCGCAGCCCCGGCATCGATCGTCTGGTGCGCGATGTCCTCCTGCCACGCATTGTGCGCTGTTTTGTATTCCTCTCCCCAGTGATACGAAACGATCACCACATCGGCGGCTTGTTTTGCCGCGGCGATATCCTGCTTGACCGCCTCAATATCAAGAAACGCTACTGCGGGATGGGCATCGACCGTCGTAACTCCCCGTGGGATCAGGTTCGTGTACCCAAGAAAGGCAAAGCGTGTACCGTTCACCGTGCGGATCACCGGCGTGTGGGCACCGGCATGATCCATCCCGCCACCGGCATGGCCGATACCTACACTATCAAGAAGTGCAAGGGTGTCCGTATACGCATCCCCGCCATAATCCCACGCATGATTGTTGGCGGTCGACACCACGTCAAAGTCCGCGTTCTTTAGACCCTGTACGGCCTGCGGATCAGCACGAAAAGAATAGATGCTCCCCATGTTGGTCCCACGGTCTGAAATGGGACTCTCAAGATTGGCAAAGGCAAGATCTGCGGTGCGGATCTGTTCTGTTATCAATGCGAATGGATAATCAACATCCTCACGCTTGTGCATAATGTTGCCGATACCACGCGAAAGCATAATATCCCCCACAAAAAGGAGTGAGGCGGTCGCGGGCAAGCCCTCGGAGGTAGTGACAATGGCTGTCTGTGCCGGAGCTACTGAAAAGACAGCACGATTGATATTAGGGTCAATAATGGTCAGTGCCAGCGTCAAGAAACTGACCACGGCAACACAGGACATAAGTAAATATTTCATGGAGTAGAAGACTTAAAAATACTGTAGCAAAAAGGCCCCAACGGGGCAAATGTAAAGCCCGCAACTTTCGTTGCGGGCTTTGTAAAAGAATTCATGTACTTCATGTGAGAGCTATGCGCCTCTCACCGCGCTAACCATCCGGCTCCGGAAGATGCAGGATATCTTCTCGGGTGATGCCGGTACCCTCGAACATTTTGATGCACACGAGGAGCGCTCGTTTCACCTCTTTGAGCGGCACACCTTCGGCATAGTCGGGACAGTCAGGGAACCTGATAATGGGTCCGTTCTTGTCGTACCCGGCGATATCAAGATCAAACGTTCTCCCTTTGATGTCATAGGGCCACTTTTTGGTAACCATTGAGCCCAGGAGCTTATCAAGAGTGACACCGAGTCTTTCGGCGTAATCCATCATCTCTGCAGATCCGCTAAGCTTGCGCGCCAGCCCATCTTTACGGCCAGCGAAGTACCAGCGCAACAGAAACGCGGCGACGAGCACCATGTACAACACAAATAGCACTATCCGCTCTGAGCGCAACCCACTTACCTCTTTTTTCGATGCGGCGATAGCCCTTTCCGCTTGTGCCGCCTGCGCTTGTTCAAGTGTAAAATGAAGCTGCAGAGACACAACTTTTTGCTCTGCGATTTCGACTCGTTTCCTGAGGTCTTCATTTTCATGAACCAGCGCGTCGGCGTTCAGCTGAAGGCCTTTCAGTTGCTCTAAAACCTGGGGCGGTACCGTATCAGCAGGTTTTGTCGGTGACAAAATTGCGGTTGATACAACAACGTTGCAGGGAACTCGCAACTCCAGGCCGGCTGGCAGCACCTCAAACTCCCCCTTGGTGCAATTGCGGAAATGTTTTCCGTTCATTGCGCAGGTCGCTTTTTTGTATGCCGCAAACGAAAGTATCTTGTCGCTCTTGTTCCAGCAATTCCAGACGTAATGCCCACGGTTGATGGTGCACGTTCCGTTGGGTGAAGTGACTGCAGTTGTCGGTTTCTCAGCGGCGAATGCCGACGAGACCAACCCAATCAAAAGTACCAACAGCAAGAGAATTCTGGCTCTCATGGTTATTCCTCCTTTGCTCTGAAGTAACTGAATTTTAAAAAGGGCAGAAATTAGTGTTTTCTGTCGTTGTAATACACCATAAATACAAAAATGTCAAGGCCTCCCGAGACGGCGCGAGTTGCATACCATCTTTTTTATTTCTTTCGGGCTGCCGGGAATCGAACCCGGCCTACATCCACCCCATGGACGCGTACTGCCGATATACTACAGCCCGGCCTTTACTTCACGCGACTTCACTTAACGCCTTTCGGGCCGCCGGGAATCGAACCCGGTCTATACGCACCCGAAGCGTATGTACTACCGGTATACTACGGCCCGTCTTTCACAAAGACCGAGATACTTTAGCACAAAGCGAGCGTTTCAAAAAGCCTTACGACTTCTGTCGGTGTGCTTGTTGCACATCACGCGCGGCTTTACGGTATTCGCAGTAATCACACTCCGCTCCCACCGCGGGGATCTCTTTGCTCTCAAGGCACGCTTTGATGTCTTTAAGTGTCCCCTCCACCCACGAGTCATCACCCTTGTGTGCGATGAGTGTCACCTCAAACTCAAGCTTGCCGTCGAACGCCTTGCGGTCTTTTGTCGCATTTGCATATACGAAATATCCCGTGGGAGAAACCTCAAATCCTTTTCTGCGCAAAAGCCACTGATATATTTCCATCTGCCGTTTATAACCATCGTGCCAGTCTTGATCAAGCGCGTTGATCTCCTCATCTTTGCTCGTCGCTTTGTAGTCCACAACAATAAGCTCACCGGCAGGATTCACCCACACGTCGTCCACCGCGCCAGAGACGGTGAAGCCAGTCGGCTTGTGACTGTGCTCAATTCCCTTGAAGTTCTCACGCCACACGTCGAGGTCATCGTGTGCGAACGGCACCGCATCTACGCCATACTGCTTCATCAGCGGATGCGCGGTCTTGCCCGCGCGGTGGATATCAAATTCTTTCTTGAGCAAGTGGTCAACGGCGCTGTTTAAGTTGAAGGGGAATCCGGGCGGACGCGCAGTGCCCAACTTGTTGTCAATATAAAAACACCGCGGACACTGCACGAAGAGGTCTATCTTCGAGCGGGAGAGCCGCCACTTCGGCCCACCATAATTCCAATCAGTCTTGCGATGCGGTTTGTAGAATGAGGACATAATATTAGTGTACCGTATCTCCTCGTTTCTCGCCAGAAAATTCTGCTTGCCGTGTATTTATAAACAAAAACTCCCCCAGCACGAAATAGTTGGGGGAGAAATGAAGAGAGTTGCGAACGCCCGCAAACCACCAGTCGTCGCGCCAGACGTGGCCGCTACGGTCGACGTACACGAGGCGCTCGCCGTCCCAGCGTCGGAAGGCGGCGAAGCACCACTTGCCATCACCATCTTTCCATTGACTGCCATTTGGATGGTCGTCCGCAAAAGCAGGGTCGGCTTCGTTGATGGCTGCTTCTGCGTATAGATCTGGCTTGAGCCCCAGCGACTCATATTTCTTCGCGAGATCATCGTTGCTGATCGTACAACTTTCTTTGAAGAGATACACGTCGACTTCTTCGCCTTCGCCTCGTGGCATGCTGTCCACAACCTTGCGGTCCGTGTACTGCTTGCGGCCAGTGGCGTCCAGGACTTCCTGTGGTGAGCGGATGCGGTTCACCCGAACACGGCGCACGATCATACCGCTGACCGCCTCGACACGCTTACGAAGCACCGCCACCTGTTCGGCCACGTATTCCGGTTGGCCGAGGACATGTTGCACGATATTGGAACCGAGTTCTCCGCGGTGTTTGCGCAGTAAGGCGCGATAGATGTCGACAGCCTTGTCGATTTGACCGTCAGTCATGGGTAGTACTACGGATGGGGTCACGACGTTCGTCATGGCGTCATCTCCTTTTGTAATGTGCTTCCGGGGATCTGCCGGACCAGTTATACTGATTATAATATACACCTTTGTGCTCTTTTTGTCAATAGCATGCGGAAATATGGATTTACTTTCAAAATCCTACACATTCACATAATCTCGCCAGTATTCGTAGAGCTGTTTGGTGGCGCGGAGGTCGCCCGTGTTGTAGCGCGCGATGTCCAAGAACTTTTTCTCAGCGAAAAGGCGGCCGACGTCATCGCCCGTGACACCCTCTGCTTTGGGGCTCTCGATGCCGAGTGCACGGCACCACAGGTGCAAACTCCCCCTGCGGCGCATGGCACCATAGAATGAAAGCTGATCAAGCAGATCGATGTGCCGCGCACCCGCGCGCTGACTTGAGAGGTAGCGATTGGTGAGTAGATTTTTCGTCGGGCGAATATGATGCACCGCCGAGCGCACCATAAGAAACGGCACATCAAACCCGCGCCCGTTGAAACTCACGAATTCTTGATAGTGCTTCACTCCTTCCCAAAAATGGATGAGCATCTCTTCCTCGGTCATCTGCTTAAAGGTGACATCGTCTTCTTCACGGTCGGCGAATTTTTCACCTGGTGCCTGATAGTACACCACCGTCTTGTTGCGGTCATAATCAAGCACGCCGATCGCCGCGATCTCGCCGGTGAGGGGAGAAAAGCCGAGGCGCGTTTTTAAGTCCTTGAGCTCCGCTTCATACTCAGCCTCACTCCCCGCCTCGCGACGCATCCAGTGGGTCAGTGCATCCTGCGTCGTAGGATCAAGCGAGTCAAAGTCCTCACCGATCGTTTCAATATCAAAAATAAGGGTTGCCATGAGATACGTGTAGTATACGCCGACCTACAAAAAAGTGCACCACCCTTGTGGGTGGTGCACTGCCATAGGGGGTATTCCTGACTAGAAGTGCCCTGTGTTTTCGTACACGAGAGCACCACGAGCACGAGATTTCTTTTTCTCAGGAGAGATGCAGGATATTTCGTCCCCCGTCCAAACCGAGAAGCCTGCGGGAGAAGTCACCTTTGCGCCCCGTGGAGCAATGACCGTTCCGTCGCGTTTAACTTGCACATCCCGCTTTTCGCTATCAGGTACGACCACTTGGTGTGTCTCGAGCAAAACGCGGGGAATGTTTTCCTCGGGGACCCCTTCCATCAAAAGCTGCTGCTCCATTTTTGACATCTCGCTTTCGGCCTCAGGTAGCGTCGTCGCATTTGTGTAATGTGTCCAGTACTTGCCTCCGAAACGAAAAAACACCGCTGGGGAATCTTTGATAAAATACATGCAGTTTTTATCAACTTCCCGATACTCACGTCCTTTCGCGGTGATAGAGATCAAAAGCATTGCTGCAACACACATACTATGCGCGATTTTCATGGCTCCCCCTTTTGAGATTGATGAATTGGTGATGTGCTGTAACTTCTTGCACCATACTACACTGTCAAAATTTTTGCAAAAAAAAATGCCCCCGTTCGTAAGAACAGGGGCATCAAACCGGCCGACCCTCAGGGTCAATCCTGCCCGGTAACGGAGAGCATCGCTCCTTCGATCGCACCGGGCGCGCACATGATGTTCATGAACGTACCGCCGGTGGGGTTGGCCATCATGGGCAGACCAAGGTAGGCGATGGCGATGCGGAAGCGTGCGTAGAGCGCCTCCACATTCTTTCCTGTCACCAGGATTTCATACGGCGCGTAACCCGTGTTGTGGACAGGACCCATGTCTACGGCTTTCATGGTGGTCTCGTCGCCGCTGCAACCATTCGTCATCGCCACACCGAACACCGTTTCGTCCGTACCCGGGATGTCGATGCGGTAGACCTGACTGGTGCCGCCCGCATGCGCAGCAAGTCCTGCTTCAACGGCTTTTACCGCTTCTTCATGGCTGTCATGTTCGCCGAGGTCGCTTGGGTCGTCAAAGTATTCCATCATCACAGTGTAGTGATAACCCTTGAGTGCGTCAGCGGAGATACCGTCCTTGAAGCCATAAAAAGAACCGTACTCTTCCTTGGCCCCCAGCGTTGCCGCGAGCTTGGATTTCACCGCTGAAACATCCGCCGACACGCGGTATGCCGCTGCCCAGTAGACCGGGTTGGTAAAAGCCACCTGGATCTGAGCATCTGCCGGGTTGAACGCAGCGCCTTTGCCATTGCCATACTGCTTGGTGACGGTAACGCGCATGCCGGCCAAATAACCACCACGCTTCGATGAAGCTGCTGCTTTCTTGAGCTCGTCATTGGTGACGACCAGGATATTCGAACCCTCGAAAGGAGAATAGCTGCCGACGACTTCAAAACCGGCGCCGGTCAGCTTGGCCTTTACTTCATCGGTGACCTTGGCGACATCGCCCGGGCCACTTGAGGCGAGCACGTAGGGCTTGAGGAGATCCCCCGCCCAGGTGTTCGCCCCAACCAGCATCAGAAACGCGGCGCAAGCCGCAATAACCATTTTTGTAACGTTCATACCATCCTCCTAATTTCCCCGAAATGGGGGGGTTTATGATGGCTCCGCAGTCGCGGATTCCAAGGCAGAACACTACTATATTCTGTAAAAATGTCAATGTTTTTGCAGGTCACTGAACCCAACTACCAGACGTCCGACGTCTGGTAGTTGAGCTATTGAAACTCTGCAATGCAGATGTTGAACGCATTCACCTGCGCGTTGTATTGCGCAACGATCTCGCGTACTTTTACCACCAGAGCATTATAATCACGCACGATCGCATTGTATTCTTGTACTTTTGTGTTATGCGTGGAGTCTCCGGGAGGCAATGCATCAAGCTCTTGTTTTCGTGAAGTTAGCTCCGCCTCAACCACGGCAAGCTGCGCCTTGCTTGTTTGGATCACGGCAGCAAGCTCTGTGTTTACCTCGGGGCAATCAGAACGCGGCGTACCAAACTCCTGCACTCCAACCCACACCGTACGACCCTCGTACGTGCCTTGCTTCACCGCAACACCGATCTCGCGATAGTGTGTGTTCAAGATATTTGCGCGATGACCGGGGCTTGCCATCCATGCGTCAATGATCTCTTGATCGCTCGCAAACCCGCCAAGCGCGAGGTTTTCCCCCTCAATGATATATTCATACCCCGCGGAGGTTGCCAGATCGCCAGGTCCAACTCCCGACGGCGACACGTGCTCAAAGTACTGCTTCGCAAAAATATCATCTGCCTTTGCCAACGCCGCTGCATTAAGTTTTGTGTTTTCAGTCAGTATTTCGGCGCCAATTTTCGCTCGCTCGTTATTGGTAAGTGTAATGACTCCCGATCGAGTGAGCGCGGTGGAAGGAGACGAAGAAACTGCAGTTTTGGCGCGAAGAGGCCCCGGGGTGGTAACAGCATTGAGTGCTTGTTTCGCTGAATTGATAACTCCCACTGGCGTCGTACTTGCGACATCACTCACATCACTGATCTTTTGAAGCACATCTCCCCCGGAAGAAACAATGCGGTTGAAAAATGAGGTCACGGTCGCCGTGCATGCGCCATCACGGCACCATAGTGCACCGCCAAGAATAATTCCTGCAAAAAGCCCCACAAACAAAATTCGTGTAATTGACCACTTCATAATATTATGCGCGCAAGCGCCAACCCTTATGGAATAAATATCCGACAAGCGCCGCAAGCAACGCTATGATCGCAAAGATGATGAAAACTCCCAGAACGGTGTTGCCCTCACGAACCCCGGTCATTGAGTACCGCGTTCCATCAACAAAATAAAAGAAGGGGTTTATGCGGGCAAACACCTGCAGCGCCGGCGGGTACATCGCGATCGAGTTAAACACCCCTCCCAAGAACGAAAGGGGCATGAGAATGAACGCGTTGGGTGCGGCAATTTGCTCAAATGACTTCGCCCACAGCCCGGCAAGTACCCCCAAAAGTGCAAAGAGCGTGGAGATCGTGACAGTATAGAAAAAGAACCACCAAAGATGCGCAAACCCGGCAGCCCCGAATAAAACACCGATGACAAGAACACCGGCTCCCACCACCACGCCGCGCATGATCCCTCCCAGTGTGTACCCTATGATCATTTCAAAATGCGAGAGAGGCGTAACAAGGATCTCCTCAATAGCACGGGTGAACCGATGGAAGTACAGCGAGGAAGACGTCTGCGCAAATGCGGCACCAATGACGCTCATCATGAGAACGCCGGGAAGCACGAAGTTGATGTACGGAATACCGCCAATGTTCTGGACGGTCTTGCCCAACACTTGGCCGAAAATAAAAATATAAAAGAGGGCGCTCAAAAGCGGCGTGATGATCGTCTGCACCGGGACACGAAAACAGCGTTGCATCTCACGCGCAACGAATGTCTGTAGCCCTATCCAATTGATGCTCGTTGATTTCATTTTGTAGTTTTGTTATCAACATCATCGCGCGTGAGCTCCAAATACCGGTGCTCTAAGCGCTTCCCTCCGCTGGTAAATTCACTTTTATCACCAATGGCGACCAGCTTGCCCTTGTTGATGATCGCAATGCGGCTGCAAAGAAGCTCCACCTCTTCCAGATAGTGCGAGGTGAGGATGATCGTCTTGCCGGCCTCATTCAGTTCTTGGAGATACCCCCAGAGTTCGTGCCGAAGCTCCACATCCACCCCCGCCGTCGGCTCGTCAAGGATCAAAAGCTCCGGATCATGAACCATCGCGCGGGCAAGAAGTACGCGCCGTTTGAGCCCGCCGGAGAGCATGCCGAATTCTTTTTCAGCATGCGACTCAAGGTCAAAGCGCTTGAGGAGCTCATTGATACGCGGTTCGCGGATCGTACGCGACATGCCATAAAACCCACCCATGAAGTGGAGGATCTTACGCGGTGACGCAAAGATGTCGATGTTGAATTCTTGAGGGGCAAGGCCGACCAATTTGCGCGCATTGCGGTAATCTTTGACCACATCAACGCCAAACACGTTGATCGCACCCTCATCAAAACGTGCGATCCCCGTGATCGCGTTGATTGTTGTGCTCTTTCCTGCGCCATTCTTACCGAGGAAGCCAAAGAACTCTCCTTTTTTAATAGAAAGTGACAAGTCATCCACGGCAATGTTTAGCCCGTAGCGCTTAGTAAGGTGACTGATCTCGAGTGCGTTCATGGGGGACATTGTAGCATATTCTAACAAAGTTGGCCGCCGAATGTCCGTAGAACATTCGGCGGCCATTGATCACACGAGCTGACCTGCGTAGCATTCAAGCAATACCTTCTTTTCACCGTTGATCAAAAAGACCCGGGCCAAAACCCCCGTCTCACAACGCGCCGTACTCTTGTATTCCTGAGCCATTTCACGAACCTGCTTACTCTCAGCATCAGACAATTCGAGTGGCGGTGCGACCCACAACAGAAGGGTAAACGTAGCGGCTGTAAGCATAGCATACCTCCCCATTCAAATGATACGAGTAACCCAAAGAAAATAGTACCGCCCATGGCAAGAAAAAACAAGCCAACGCATGGTACCATACCCCCATGTCAAAAGCCGAGCAACTCGCGGAGATAAATACTCGCTGGACGCGCAACTGCACGTGCGCGCTCCGCAATACCGCGACACAAGCCGTGCCGGGCGATGGTAACCCCAATGCCGATATCGTGTTCATCGGTGAGGCTCCTGGTAAGTCAGAAGATGCCGTAGGCAAGCCCTTCGTCGGCGCTGCGGGGAAATTTTTAAATGAGATGCTCTCCGAGGTCAATATGAAGCGCGAGGATGTGTACATCACGAACATCGTGAAGTATCGCCCTCCGAATAATCGTGACCCCTTGCCCGAAGAAGTCGCGGCGTGCTCTCCGTGGCTCCTTGAGCAACTACAAACCATCAATCCAAAACTCATCGTCTTTCTTGGCCGTCACGCACTTAATCGGTTTTTTCCTAAAGCGAAGATCGGTGAAGTGCACGGGGAAATGCTACAACAAAACATCGACGGCATCCCTGCAAAAAATTTCCTCCCACTATACCACCCCGCCGCCGCACTCTATAACGGTTCTCTTCGCGCCGTCCTTCTTGAGGATTTCAAAAAGATCCCGCGGATGCTTGCGGTAAATTAACAACAAAAAAGCCGGGTTAATAACCCGGCTTTTTTGTTTGAGAACTAGATCTTATAGTCCGATATTGATCTGCCCCTCGGCATCCACCTGAATTCCACCCCCTCTTTCTTCCCCCTGCCCATTATTGGATCCGCTATTGCCCTTATCTTCATTTGATTGGTCGTCAGATCCTTTAACACGCAGACTGCCGTTTACCGTAGTTGAGGCATTGCTGTTGTCGTTGTCGTCGTCTTCTCCTTCGTCATTCCCATGCGACCGCTGAACAGAACCGGTGGTTGTACCCATGAACCCAATGCTCAGAGAATCTTCCTGACCGCTTTCATCTTCATCATCTTCTATTTTGATCTTAAGATCGCCTTCCGCATCACCCAAATGCTTCGCTTCCTGTGCGAGGCGCAGAGCATTTTGATACGCGATAAAGGCCTCACTGTATAAGCCCGCTGTGGCTTTGGTGTCTCCAAGCACGATCGCGTCTTGCGCGGCTTTTACCTGCACCGCAACCGCAGAGGTAGATGATGCCGTAACGTCAACCCCCTGACGCGAAAGATAGTTGGTTACCTCATCGATCTTGTGTTGTGCTGCTACGCGTTTGTTCGCAGACGCTTCCTGCATGCCTACGCCATTCATTGCAGCGATCTTGGCGCCAATTTCTTCATCAGTGCTTGAGGCAACCCCACTGGCATTATCAAGTCTAAGCGTAAAAGCTGCGAGTGCACCATGGTCATCCTCACCACTGTTTGATGCGTCGATGTCGCCGAGGATCTTGTGGTGCGCCTCTATGGTCGCCCCCATCTCCGCATTGAGATTCGCCGCCGCAATGCTATTTCCTAAATTTATTTTTGTAATTCGTTTTTGCGCTTCATTGATATGTTGATCAAGAAGCTCGTTGATCGTTGCCTGTGTCGTTGAGCTCAGACGTCCATTAACCACAAGCTTTTCCGCCTCGCTCAAACGCCGGTCAGTAAACTTAATGTTCAACTCCGCTTGTCCTTGGTCCGTAACCGTGAGCAAATTTTCGACTGCTTCATTCACGTTAACCTTGACCGAATAGAGCGCCTCACCGGGGAGTGACCCTTGCGCGGCGACAGAAACCCCTCCTCCCCCCAGCCCGACGATCAGCGCGATAATAAGTCCAAGTGGCATAGTTTAAAAAATTATTGCTTGATAATACACACTCCTCGAAGACGCAGGAACACCTCATCTCTTACACTCTTATATCTTCCCATGTAATGAAGATCTCGGCAACGACACTACAGACCGAAACTTTTCATGCTATGCATAATGACATAGCCCACAAGAGCCCCCACTACAAGCAACGGTATCGCGATAAAGAGATTGAGCGCACCCCGAGGATGATCGGTCCTCGTACTCACCTCAAGGCGCGACTCACGAAGCGAGGTGTACAATGCGTAACCGTATGCGAACATATAAATATTCACCGTCGTCGTAACGATAAGAGAGACCGCTTGCGCAACAATAAGAGCATTGGGAGAAACAATGATTTTAACAATGGTACTCATTGCCGCATTGACAGCGAAGACCACTGCCATAGCCGCCAGCATCCGTCCAAAAACCGCCCACCAACGCCCGGCCACATACGCCTTGCTCTTGGCGAGAGCATAGATCCCCCGATCTCCCTCAACCACCACCACAAAACGCGCGGCGACAAGCCAAATGCCCACGATAATTCCCGGGATGATCGCAAGGAAGATGCCGCCCAAAACCGCGAAGGCCGAGAGAATACTCACCCAAAACAACGCCGGAATTTTACTCCATCCATATCGGTAGGAACCAAAAACGCCATTGTCCGCCATATCATCCCGCACAGCATAGAGCATCGCCGCACCAATCCACAAAGCGATGATGATCAAAACAACTGCTCCAATGCCCACCAAGGCAAGAAGTTGTTTTGTGACAAAACTCCATGCGGCAATTTGAAAAATGGTGACTACCCCGAAGGCGAACGCTGCTGCAAAAAGAATCGCCAAGGGAATGCCCCCCAACACGAGGACGCCGAAGAGCACCCACCCTCGTTTTTTAAAGATCTCCCATGCGCGCGAAAACAGCTCATGAACACTCGCGAGGGATCCTCCATGAGTAAGATTCGTAGCGGTGGACGCCATGCGTGAGTCGATACCCGCCGCATGAAATGCCGTATCAATATCGGCAAGCGGCCATCCCTGAGCCAAGAGCGAACTTCGCACATCCCCGGATGCCACACCGCGCGCAAGCTCACTCTTTACATATTCAACAAGTTCGGGATTTGGCATATATTTGTAGTATATATTGCTATACCCTATTATCGCAGTAAATTACTGATTGGTGCAAAGAAGTTATCCCCAGAGCTATTTTTGTGTTGCGACTCCTCCTGATCTTCATCCGTCTCTTTTGTGTCCGCAGGAATGGGCGTGGGCTCAGAGTTGCTGGTTGAAGTTCCCGTTTCTGTGCCGCCCTCAAGGGACGGCGCGGATGGTATCTCGGTCGGCGGCGCTGGTGTCGAGGTTTCGATCACTGAAGAGAGCTCCTCCTCATCGTCTTCTTCGTCGAGGGCGGGCACTCCGACACGAACGTTGAATTTATGTTCGAGCTTCTTGATGTTCTGCGCTTCTTTGGTGAACTTCACCCCTTCCGTAAAAGAGCGCAGTGCCTCACTATACTTCCCCTCCTTTAACTGCTGCTCGCCTTCGCTCACCTTCCCTGTTGCCGACGTTAATGCGCGCACAGCCGCAGAATCCTCACCGGAAGAAGCATCCTCAGAGACAACCGCTTGAGCCGCTATGATACCGGCTGCTGCCTGCGCTTTTTTCTCTTCCGCATTTTTTTGTATGACACCGTCATCCGACACTTCTTCGCTGTGTCCATTCTGTTCTTGACCAGACACCATCGCAAAGACGTTGAGTGTCGTCCGGGCACTTACCGCCGCCGCGAGCTGCACAACATTCTCTCGCTCATCATTCTCAGGAGCTTGTTGTGCGATCGCGGACAAAACCTGCCCATGAGCGCTGAGTGTTGCTTCCATGTCGGAAATAATCTGGCTACTGTCGGCAACCTCACCCTCTGCCTTAATTGAGGCCATGTATGATTCCACATTGCCGACATGTTCGTTCATTCCCGCCTCAAGCGATATCTTTGTTTCTGTGGTAAGACGCCCCTCCACGGCAAGTTGTTCTGCCTCCTGAAGACGACGGTCCACCAAATCAACCTCAACCACCGCCTTAGTGTAGGACGTTTGTGCGAGAGCAATACGGACAGGTTCATTGATTGAGACCTTGATCGGATAAAGTATATCGCCCGGTAATGCCCCCTCAGCGGCATACGACACCGTGCTTCCAATGAGAAGCGCACTGATAACGCTCCCTGCGGCAAGCACGCGAGAACGAACACTCAGGTCAAACAAAGAGCCCCGAGTGCTATGCATTAACACTCCCGTTCGACGCACAATAACAGCACGCATTGCGCGCTTTTCATTCGCAGTGAGTCGAACTGAACGCATCATATAAAAAATGTTTTGAAAATCGTTATTCATTTGTTCTTAGTAATTTCCGAAGCTCATTGATCCCGCGGTGAAGTCGCACTGACACCGCATTTTCTGTTTCTTTGGTAAGTGCGGCGATGTCCTTCACACTCATGTCATCAATATACCGCAACACGAGGGCTTCGCGTACATGATCGGGAAGTTTCTCCATAGCATGTTCCACCTCCGTCATCTCAACCGCGCGAATAATTCCCTCATGTGCTCTCGTATCTTCCGTATCAAACCCATCCTCCTCACGAAGGAGGTCGAGGGAAAGCCCGTGTTTCCTGCGGCCGCGATACTCGTCAATGATCAAATTCCGCGCGACCCGATACAAGAGTGCCTGCATGTTTTCCACCTCGTCCTCAGCGTGTTTTTGTAAATACTCCCATACCCGCACAAACACCTCTTGCGACAGCTCCTTTGCCCGCTCGCGGTCATTCACACGGAAAAAGCAGTGCCGAAAGATAGCATCCGCATACTCGTCGTAGGCAGAAAGAAAGACCTGTTCCATGTGCTTTGGGGTACTCATACAATAAGACGTGGAGAAACTCAAAGTATTACAAAGGGGGCTATTATGCAAGCCCTGTAGCAAAAACCTCATTGCTTTCTACTGCGGGGCCTGCTCGATGTATACAAGAGAGGTCGTTACGCACGCGTACGATTCGCCATCACCGATTTATTGAAAAAATATCCTATGATAAGTATTGCGGCTACGGGAGAAAGCCATGATGGGACGTGCACCCCGAATGCTTCAAGCATCATAATGCTACCCAGAAATCCTATAGAATACATAGCGCCATTTTTGAGATACTTATATGACCGGATCCGATCAATATTGTGTACGGTGAGTTGTCGTAGGACGATCGCGCCAATACCGTTGCCGATCAAAATAAGCGGCACAATAGTGGTGAAGGCAAATGCACCAACGACACCGTCAATGCTGAACGTAAGGTCAAGCACCTCAAGAAATGCGACTTTCGCCCAGTCGGACATAGCGCTCGTCTCTCCGTCCGCGATGAGGCGTTCCTCCATTTTTGCGGCGTTTTCCTTGAACCCCTCAGTAACGAAGAAAGCTCCGAAGCCGATCGCCGCCGCAAGCGCAAGTGGCATTGCTTGTTCTCCCGCGCCATTGTTAAGTGCCATCATCACCCCAATAAGAAGTAGTGCAGCAACTGAATAGAACCAGACTGCGCCAAACCGCAGAATGGGGCGTTCCAGAGGAAGTCCGAACTCCTTGTCTTCGACAAAAAGCCAGTGAAGCGAAAGAAGGATCAGGAACATTCCCCCGGCAATCAAAATGAGTGGCGTCGAAGCGTGAATCGCAGCGGCCACACTTGGGTCACTCGACCACATTGCTTGGAATGCACCAAAAACGCCTATGTTTGGATTCGCAAAAAAAACAATGAGCGACGGCAAAAGCCCGCGCACCACGAACACCGCAAAAAGAATCCCCCAAAACAAAAAGAACTTCCGGGCCTTCTCGCTTTTCATTGTCGCAAGCACGTCAGCATTCACGACTGCGTTGTCAATACTTGAGACAACCTCAAACACGATCAGGCCAATAATAATCAGAATAAGTTCTATCATACGTTTTTGTGCACCCTGGAAGATTCGAACTTCCGACCCCTGCAATGTGAATGCAGTGCTCTAACCAGCTGAGCTAAGGGTGCGTGGTATTTCTTTGTCTAACCAAAACAGCTAAGGGTGCAGTTTATATTTTTTCGCCTAACCAAAACAGCTAACGTTGCGGTACACCTTTCGCCTAACCAATCCGCCGGCTGGCGGAAGTTAAAGGTGTGAACAAAAAAGAGTATACGGGAATTGGGCAATTTTATCCACTCAGCAAATCCTCCCAAGGACTCCCCTTGGAATTCTCCTTAAAAACAGGTACCTGTCGACAAGCAAGGCCAGGGCGCCGCCAGCCTAAGGTTCAAATCCCAAATAGCATAGGAGAGGTACGTCGCGAACACAACCCAAACCGCGTAAGGCACCAAAAGAAGCGCTGCCGTACGCGATGACTTCCAAATAAGGAGAACGAGCATGATCACCGTAAGGGCGAGGATCGCCGCAGTAATGACCGCCAATCCAAGCAAGTGTACGCCAAAGAACGCTGCGCTCCACAACACATTCACCACCGCATTCATAATAAAAAAGCGGATGATATGCTTAAAGATCCACGTCCGTTCAACCTTATTCCATACAATAAGCGCGGAAATCGTAGCAAGGACGAAAAGCACGGTCCATACTGCGCCGATGATCGCTCCTGACGGTGTCCACGATGGAAGCGCTATCGTTTGATACCAATCCATTCCCCCGCTCGTAAGCAAGCTCCCTACGGTCGCAACAATGATTGTGATAAGTGGGATGATGATGTAGTTAGATTTCATTTTGTTGTTGTACTGCTTTTAAAGACAACTCGGTGGACTACATCCGTGCGAATTGGAACCAAATACTTCGGTGGTTAGAAAATACTTGTGAGTGCTTCCCAAGCCAAAATAACAGCCATGCCTGGTATTGCGACAGTGCTATTAAACCTACATAATGTTCCGGTTTTTATGTAATCAGACGATGAATATGGTGGTGGCGTGGTCGTCCACTGATGGCAATAATTTATTTCAACAGCCGCTGAAATCAAGGAAACTCCCAAAATGACGAGCGCTGCAATTCCTGCTATTTTCCAATAATTTTTCTTCATCGTTATCAATAATTATTGCAAATTATGACTTTTTATAATTTGGTGGACCTAGGCGGAATCGGACCGCCGTCTGCGCAATGCGAATGCGCTGTGCTACCACTATACCATAGGCCCAAGTGAGGGATAAAGAAAGTGTTTACATTTTCTTTTCCCGAACGCAGGGTCTATATTTTTAATATAGGCCCGAACGAGAGACGAAGAGGCGTTCCCTCCCACCTTCGTCCGAAAATCATACCGCAAACCCAACCGAAACGCAAAACGCACGCCCCGACAATTCGGGGCGTGCGTTTTTTGATAAATTGTGTACGTTAGAGAAGAAACCTAATCTTCCTAATGCTTAACAAAGAGCGTAATTGACGTACTGCCAAGAACTGCACCGGTTACAGCATCATTCGCCGTAAACGTAACACGATAGGGTCCGTTTCCGCTCCACGTCCAATCATCAAAGAGTACTTTTGATTGTTTGTGTTTCATTGAATTGGTCATCGGAACAGCCGTCCTGCCGTCGACAGAATACGTGGCTGTGTAAGCAGAAAGTGGTAAACCTTCAATAAATACTTTAAGCTTTTTTTCTCCTGAGATTGTACCTCCGTCATACGGATGAATCACCGTTATTTGTTTCGAGCCGATGACAGGAAGAGTTGAGGGAATATCCCCGCTCACCGGCAACGAAGAAGTGGCTTGTATCGCCGAGCCCGTACTCGTATCTACAACAACCACAGGGTCATTTTGGGGAGAAACGGGTGGTGTTTGATCAACAGGAAGCACCGGCGTTACTATCGTTATCGGTGGTAATGGCAAGGAAGGTGCACTCTCGTTGGCGTGAGCACGGTTAATGAAGGCGAGCGTAAGCACACGCAAACTTGCTCCGTAGTAATCAGTGCTTTGCATCGTCTTAAGTGTATTCTCCGCATTTGCGCGGTACAATGGATCCTTAGAGACAACGCTTGCTGCAGCGATACCGGACGCGAATGTCGTATTCAAGTACGAAGTAGTCGGCTGACCGTCAAGGGTATACCCACTTGTCGGAGATGCGGTCTGCTCAAAGAAGGCATTTATCTGAGAAAGAATCTCGTATGCACGTGGATCTCCATTCTCAACAAAGTCCGCTCCAATGCGCCATGGAATACGTATCGCATTGTACGAAAAATCATCCTTACTGTTGTTCCATGTGATACGCGCGGCCGAGGTTCCATTCGCAGTCGTCCATTCAGGGATCAGGCCTGTTGTTGGATGACGAGCAAGAAAAAGAATCTCATACGCCTTGTCATTTACGCGCATCCACCCACTGTTCCCGGTAAACTGCGCAAATTCTCTATAGTATGTCGGTGCATAATACGAAGGATTTGTTGCGTCTGATCCACCCCATACATCACCCGGCTTAAGCACATAGGTGTTAGGCTCAACCTCATACGTGTAAACTGCATCTATGTATGCATGAGCTTGGGATGCGTATGCATCACCCCACTTATGGGTGGCGAGGAGAAGTGCGTAACTGATATCTTCATCCGCATCAGTGGCGCCGTTTTTCCCAACGACCGTACCATTTCGGTCAATTTTCCAATTCATGAGCCCCCGCTCATTTCGGTTTCTCTCAGCGTACCGCCACAATGCATCAAATGTGGCGCGGTCATCATTCAGAACAGCAAGGAGCATTCCGTACCCCTGCCCCTCAGAGACAGTGGCGTCTTCTGAACGCGGATCTCTAACGCGTAATTCGTCTGTCTTTGCTCCACTTTGTACAACAAAGGCGGCCTTCCATGCCGCGTACTCCGCTGATATTGTTGACGTTTCTACCGTGGTTGCTGCTGATACTGCAAATAAAGGCGCGAATACAATGATTCCGAGCGCCGAAAGTACAAATTTAACCATAAAATTCTTATAATCTAGTTACCCCACGTCTTTTACACGCAGGCTGCGACTTCTCCTAAAGACGTCGCAGCAAGTATTTTCTTACAACACTTTCTGTGGTGTAATTTCTGGGATACTTAATATGTCTCCCGGGTGAATTATCTTAGGATCTCTAATTCCGTTTATTTTTTGAATGCGCGAAAGCTGCAAGTAATCCCCATAATAACGAAAAGTGATCTTTGAAAGTGTCTCTCCGGGAGCAACCACATGTATCATTCCCTTAGGTATCTCTTCGCTCTCGGCCCAACTCTCGCCGGTGGGTGTTGGTGATGCCTTTGATGCGTACTCGGCCTGGTACACGTGCACCCAAAGATTTTTTGAAAATTGATGTTTTGCGATCTTCGTAAGATGAGTATCTAGATACGTTTTACTTTCCTTGGAGCCATATAGATCCGTGCTCACAAGAAAAAAGATTCGACTGTGCCCAACCTTGATCGCCCGCAGATCCTGTTCAAGAATTTCATCCGTAATGGCGGGGATGCCTCCTTTTCGTTTATCCCAAATAGGATAGGTAGTGAGCATTGCGTCTCCATGGTAATAATATTGCGTGGGATAGACAAGGTACGGCGGGCTTGCGACCACAATATCCCGTGGTCCGACTTGTGAGGAAATGTACTGCGTAGCCTCACGGTAATTCTCGCGCGTAGGAACTCGTGGATCAATAGACTGATTAATGAGGAGCACTGAAAGAACGGCCAAAAAGACGCCCCCAACCGCTATACGAGATCTCGTAGGAAGTTCACCAATGAACCACGCGACAAAAATAAACAGAAGTGGAGTAACAATGATAAAGTATCGACTTAAAAAAAGCGGCAAATACTGGCTTGCAATAAATCCGATTGCGACTGGCAAAAGAATCCCAACGGGAAGGAGTAGGATAAGTGGCGAAGACGGAGCACGCTTAGAAAGAAAGAAGAAACTCCCGAGAATTAGGATCGGCCACCCGCCGACAAGCGACGCGGTGAGCGTGTCGGTGTGAAAACCAAACATAAATTCATAGAACTGCAGAATAACATTGAACGCATCGGGCTTTTCAAGAATCGGCGCAAGAGAACCGGAACCATAGTTGGTAACAAGAAGATACAACCAGGGAACAAAGCCGGCAACAAGCACAGCACCGACTAGCACAAAACGACGAAGCATTGTTCGTTTTTCCCCCACTTGTTCCCCGGGTGGCCTGTCAGAAAAACGTACGCGCCACGTAAGGAAAAAATATACCAGCTGAACTAAAAGGATCAGGAAGAAAAAATAGTGTGTATACATGCCCACAATGTTTACGAGCGCGTATAGAACGTACCATCGCACCCGATTCTCCTTTAGAATCTTCACATATGCATAGTAAGAAAAAATGGTAATAAGCGTTAGCAAAGAGTACATACGTATCTCTCGGCTATACCACACCCAAAAAGGAGACAGTGCGGCAATCGCTGTCGCATAGAGCGCCCATCGTGGTCGGATAAACTCTCGCGCCAAGAAATAGAGTGCTGGAACTGAGAGAATTCCCGGAATGAGCGCGAGGGTACGCACCGAAGCCTCACTTGGCCCAAAAAGAAGCATCCACAAGTGAAGCAATGAATTATGGAGGGGCAAATGAACATTTTTAAGCATGTATTCCCGAATAAAATCAAGTGAGTGCATTGCCTGCCAAACGCTCTGGGATTCGTCGAGACGTAGTCCCTCTGCACCAAGACCCCATACGCGCATGAAAAGACCAAATCCGATAATCGCCCAAATGGCAGAGATGGCAAGATCGTACCAGCGAATGATGCCAAGTGAGGCCGATGGAGATGAAGACGATGATTGAGACATGGTAAATAGGAAATTACTCAGAAGGTGTAATTATTTTACTCGATACGAGCGGGCCCTTCTTAAAGATCCCCATTGCCTGCTGAACAAAATCCGTTGCAACGGCACGCCATGGATACGCCTCTTGAATGAACGGCCAAAAGAATACTACATTGAACAACACCCATGAAGCGTTAGTGATCACCGCCGGTGTCACGCCATCGCGATTGAGCGCGAACACGACACCAATCACACCAACGAGGACATACACCATGTTGGGTATCGCGTATGAAATAAAGTTTCCTTTGTCGTGCACGACCTTTGAGGTGACTTTAAACCGCGTTTGTTTTCCTGTAACACTTGCAATGAGCGCCATAAGAAATACAAATGACGCCGCAATAGTGAGCTGAATTGCCCGAAACGTTATCGTATACGCAGTGGAACGTATGAGAAAATAAAGCGTCAAGAAGATAAACGGTGCAAAATAGATCACAAAATTCCCCGTATAATCATCGACGGGAACAACGCCAAAAAAAAGAAAGAAGAGCGGGATAAATGCATCCATAAGCACCACAAGACCATTCAAGTAGTAGCCTGCAGAATATAGGTACTGCATCTTCTGCGCAAAGGTAAGCCCCTTCCGGAACAGCGGATTGTACTTGAACATAACATCAAGCGATCCTCGGGCCCAACGATACTGTTGTGCCGAGTATGCCTCCAGATCGATCGGCGCAAGCCCATGCGCAAGGATCTCAGGAAGATACAACGACTTCCATCCGCGTTCGTGGATAAAGAGTGACGCAAGAAAATCTTCAGCGATACTTTTCTCAGGAACACCACCCGCATCAAGAAGTGCCCGCCGACGGATAAGCGCATTTGTCCCGCACCAGAACGTCGCATTCATGCGATTTTTTCCTTGACAAATAGGTCCGAAGAAAAGTTCCTGCTGTTCCCATGCACCACGCGTGATAAAATTATCATCTCGGTTCTTATAATATTGCGGGGTCTGCACAAACGCCATTTTGGGATCGTTCATGTGTCCAATCGTCCTCATGAGGTAATCTTTGTGCGGAACATGATCTGCATCAAAAAGCGCAAAAAAAGGTGCCGTGGTTACTGAGAGAGCGTGATTTATATTTCCGGCTTTCGCTCCCCCGGGTGTCGTACGTGTGATGACATCGACGTTATGGTCGCGCCCAAGATCTTCGATGTCGCGCCAATTCGCCATCCCCGCAACCAACCCATCGTTTAAAATATGAACCTTGAGATCCGGGTAATCGATAAGTTTCGCCGCAGCAACCGTTTGCTCAACAATCTCGCGAGGTTCTCCGCACACCGTGATGAATATATCAACGGGTGGATATTCCTTTGGCTTAACATAAACCACATCATCTATTCGCCATACCGTATATAGATATCCAACTACCTGCCACACATGGTAGATCTCAGCGATTAAAAGCGCCCCATATAACACCCATGAACCAACATGACTGAAATCAAGCCACCACGTCGCATAAAAAAGCACTGCGGCGAGATACACCATAGAGAGTATGCGCGGGATGCGCACAGTCTCAAATTTTTGCGGTGTAGTTTTAGTGGTATGAGGCATCATATATATGCGTTATTAATCTAAAGAAAATAAATTGGGAATATTATCCGTATACATAGCCATGCCGAACCACACCCAATTTTGTGCGTAATATCCGAGCCCTCCAACAAGATCCTCAATGTCAGCATCATAAAGAGGCGCGACCTTTGCTTTGAAAATTTCATCCGCAAATAAAGGCTCCACTACAGCAAGCGAGGAGGCAAGCACCGCGTACACACTCTTGCTCTCCGAAGGTACGACTGGCTCACCATCATGCGCATACGCACTGGATATCTGTAGCTGCGTACGCCACTCCCGTTTAAAGAAACCCATCTCTGAAAGATACGTGTACGCGCGTGGATCTCGATGCCATTTCCAATCAAGCGCTACCCGCCAAAGTATGCGAAAAGCATCATCGGAAAAATTCGTTGACTTATCGTTGTGGGTAGGGCGCATGATCGCGCCCGTTACCGGATCAAGAGAAACCCAATCGGGCGGAATGCCGGCACTCGTTGCCCCATCAAGCGGATCTTTTGTTGAGGTGATGAGTACATCATATGAAGTATTCTTGAGCAACAACCACGGATGCGACGGATCAACTTCCGCAAAAATGGGGTATGCCGCAAAAGAAAAATATGATGGATTTATGGTCGGCCGTACTTCATCTTTTGCCCAATTTCCAGCAACAAGATACGGATTCCCTTTGACAACAACCACCTCTTCTTTCCAAATGTCTGCCAGAATTTCTTGCGCTTCTTCCATGTAATGATCCTGATTCCAACGCTTCGCGGCAAAAATAAGCGCAAGGGCGATATCTTGATCTGCGTCAGACGCTGTGTTCATTCCGTCTTGCTCATACATGACATCCCATTTTCCATCTGAATTCTCCCCCCATAACCATGCAAAAAGTTGATCGTTGGGGCGCTTTCCCAAATTGTTATTCGTCCATTTAAGAACCTGATCAAATGTTGTCTTGTCGTCCATCCACACAGCGCGAAGGAGCGAGTAGGACTGCCCCTCAGATGTAGTTAAATAACTACGATCGCGATCAACCGTTCGACCGTCTTTCTGAATTTTCTCGCGGTAGGCAGTCCACACACCTGCTACCGCTACTTCAGGATATGTTTCAAAAAACCTCACGTCACCGAGGGGAGACTCAGGCGACCTCTTTCCGAAGAACAAGGCGCTCCCTCCCGCGACCCCGATCAATATCACCGCAAGGATGACTACTCGCGCATATTTGAGTGAACGAGATCGCAATTGACCAACATAAAATCTAGGGCGCCAGAGGGCCAAGAGTCCAATAACCCCAAAAATGATTGTACCGACAAGAGTAGCAACATCAACGAAAATGACGCCCGAGAGAATAGTAGCGGATGAGATTCCTCCTACGGAAAAACCGGCAAGCCATCCTGCCTCCATCGTGCCAATCCCGCCGATATTTGGTAGCGTGTTTACGAAGATCTGAACAGCGCCGGCAACAGTAAGAGCCATTAAAGGAACCGTAACGCCGACTGCTTTAAAAAATGCTCCGTATGTCGCAAACATGCACAACCATACAACGACCGAAAAAACTACCGCGCTTAAGTACACACGCTCCTCACGCAAGACGCGAAGTTCCCCAATAAATAAAGCCCCTTTTTGAGCGATCAACGTACCGCGCACCGGAAAGCGTTGTTCAATGTGGCTGAGAAAACGCACAAGCGGCTCCTGATAAAAAGACGCGATCGCAATAATACTCATCGCACTTATGGCAACGACCCCTCCAATGAAAGCAATGACCCCCGCAACCATTCCCGTAGCCGGAACAAAGAATGCTGCACTAAAAAACAAAAACACTGCGACTACCGCAAAATCGAGAGCCCGATACGCTACGAGAGCTGATACTGATGCTGCGTATCCCACACCGATTGATCGTACCCCGCCAATGAACGCAAGCTCCCCGAACGGGTTGGGGAACACGCGCACTGCCGCACCGTGTATCGCGGTAATTGGAACAATAGAACGTAGGGGGATTTTTTTCTTAGGAAGTAACACACGAAAGCGAAGAGCCCGAACAAAATACGCCAGGGCGTAAGTAAGAAAACCAACAATAACCCACTGCGGATCTGCTGAGAGAAACGCGGCGCGGAGCTGATTTGGATCAATGAGAGGAACAAGGAAAATCAGCGTTCCGACCGTGACGATCACCCCCGTGACAATTTTAATGATCGTACTTTTCATGGTTGGGGCATAGTTCTTCGAATAGAGTACGTTTTTCGTCCCTGTGATTCAAAATAATTTCGGGAGAGCACTTCGCATAAAACGCCGAGCCCGATAAGCTGTAGCCCCGCCAAAATAAACAACACGGAAAAAACAAGGAGTGGGCGCCCGCCAATTGAAGCAAGGTATACTACTTTAATAAATACGAGGTACGTGAGTCCTCCGCCCCCGATCGCAAGTAGACCCAGGCCCAACGAACCAAACATACGCATCGGCTTAGTAATAAACTTTGAAAAAAATTGTATGGTAATAACGTCAATAATGACTTTAAAGATCCTCGAGAGTCCGTATTTCGACTTGCCGAACCGACGCGGATGATGATTCACTATGATCTCTGCAATGCGGGCACCATGCATGCGGGCATAAATGGGGAGGTAGCGATGCATGTCGCCATACAGATTGATCTCATCCAAAATTTCACGGCGGTATGCCTTTAGTGCGCATCCAAGATCATGAATCGGTGTATTCGCAAGACGTGCAATAAGAAAATTTGCAATGACGGAAGGGATTCTCCTTGTGACCATTTTATCTTTGCGATCCTTGCGCCACCCGGAGACCACGTCATATCCCTCGTTCAATTTTTCTATCAAAAAAGGGATATCTCGTGGATCATTTTGCAGATCAGCATCAAGAAGCACAACGATGTTCCCCTGAGCGGCGTCAATTCCGGCAGCAAGTGCCGGCGTTTGTCCAAAATTCGCGCGCAGTTCAATGCCGCGCACGCGTTTATCGCGCATTTGGATTTTCTCGATCTCGTAAGATGTTTCATCAATGCTCCCATCATCCACAAAAATGATCTCATATCTGAGACCGGTTCCTTCAAGCACTGTAGTGAGTGAAGCGTAGAGCTCAGGAAGATTCCCCGCCTCATCTTTTGCGGGAATGACCACAGACAAATCGAATGTTCCCTGCACTGGGAATTTATCAGGCAGGGCAACATTTGCACGATAGGGGAACGACATGACTTTGTTTTTTGTATGCATGATATTATCGAGCTTTAAAAAATCTAAAAACAGCGTCTGGCAATTACATTACCTAGAACCGCTTCGTCATATTCAACTTGTGATGATTCGTTGATGAAATACAGACAAACACTTTATACAGTTTTACGGGCAAAACAATCGTTAATTTGGGCGTATTTTCCTATTCCCTGCACATGTAGCCGTCCATCCTATTGTTTGATGACAATCGAACCAAAATTCTCTTTAGGTGTAGCAAATGGCCCCAGCGTTCACCGTAGAAAAATACGCTGCTCACGCAACACAAAAAAACCGGCCATAATCGCAATGGCCGGTTTTTACGTTGTCGAACTCAGTATTGACTATAGCAAGATCACCGCTTCGTTGCGAGATACTTCAAGAAGCCCATGGTCTAGAGAAAATGTGGTTATGTCATGCTCGGTCTTGATGCGAATCTCGCCGCCCTTAAGTCTCGTGATAAGCGGCGCATGATGCGCAAGCACGGTAAGCTCTCCCTCACTGCCAGGGCAATTTACTGACACGACATGCCCGTGAAAGAGCGTCTTGTCGACAGTCGCAATCGTAAGAGGGAATGTAGTCATAATAGTTATGCAAGATCCCCAACGCCGCCTTTCATGTAGAAGTCCTGCTCACCTTTGCTGTCATGTTTGCCCTCAAGGATCTCTTTGAATCCTTTCACGGTATCGGCAAGGCGTACGAATTTACCCGGAACACCGGTGAATGCTTCCCCCACGAAGAACGGCTGGGAGAGGAAGCGCTGGATCTTACGTGCACGATTAACGACCAACTTGTCCTCATCGGAAAGTTCCTCGATACCCAAGATCGCAATGATGTCCTGCAGGTCACGGTACCGCTGAAGCACCTTTTTGGTTTCCATCGCAACATTGTAGTGCTCCTCACCTACGACGTCAGGGTCGAGTGCTGCGGAGTTTGATTCCAAGGGATCGATCGCAGGGTAAATACCGAGAGAAGCGAGCTCACGGGAGAGCACGACGGTGGAGTCGAGATGTGCGAAGGTGTTTGCCGGTGCGGGATCGGTAAGGTCGTCCGCAGGAACATACACTGCCTGCACGGACGTAATGGAGCCCTTCTGAGTTGAAGTGATACGCTCCTGGAGCTGCCCCATTTCTTCGGCAAGGGTTGGCTGATATCCCACCGCTGAAGGGATGCGCCCCAAAAGTGCGGACACCTCAGACCCTGCCTGAATGAACCGAAAGATGTTATCCATGAAGAGCAGCACGTCCTTGCCACCCTGATCGCGGAAGTACTCCGCCATGGTAAGCCCGGTGAGTCCCACGCGTGCACGGGCTCCCGGCACTTCGTTCATCTGCCCAAAGACAAGTGCCGTTTTGGCGAGCACGCCGGATTCTTTCATCTCATGATAGAGATCGTTACCTTCACGCACACGTTCACCAACACCAGTGAACACCGAGTACCCGCCGTGCTCTGTCGCCACGTTGCGAATGAGTTCCTGAATGAGCACTGTCTTTCCTACTCCTGCACCACCAAAGAGCCCCACCTTGCCTCCCTTAATGAACGGCGTCATGAGGTCGATCGCCTTGATGCCTGTCTCAAAGACCTCTGCGGTCGTCTTCTGCTCCTTGAAGCTTGGCGCCTCACGGTGGATTGGCAAGCGAGGCGTGTCTTTCTTGACGGGCTCTCCACCATCGATCGTCTCGCCGAGCACATTAAATAACCGTCCGAGTGATTCTTCGCCAACCGGAACCGAGATCGGGGCACCGGTATCAACCACCTCAAGCCCACGGGTGAACCCATCCGTCGCGTCCATCGCGATCGCACGGACACGTCCCAATCCCAAGTGCTGAGCAACCTCAAGAACGAGACGCTTGTCACCGTGCTGCACCTCAAGCGCGTGACGGATCGCGGGGAGCTGCCCCTCAAAGCGTGCGTCGACGATTGGTCCGACGATCTGTGTGATAGTTCCTTTGTTCATAAACTTATTTTTTAAGTGATTTTTTAATACCAAGGTCGCGACAAATTTTTTGTGCAAGATGGTTGTTGATCTCAGCATGCCGCGGTACTGTTGAAACACGGCGTGTTATCGCATTAAAAAATACGCTATGCGATGCACCTTCCCGCACAAGCGTACATCCTTCTTTATGGAGATGCTTGACGAGATCGAGTCGTTTCATTTATGCGTGAGCTGAGACAATGAGTGGTTCACGTCTGGCATGCGCACCTGCATCTTCGCGGCTTATCAGACGATTCGTCTCAAGAACAAGACCGAGTGCTTCTTTAAGGTTTTTACGCGCTTCGGCAAGAGTATGCCCTTGTGTATTAACACCGGAAAGCTCCTCGACCCAACCGAGGTACCACTTTCCACTTTTTTTATATACGGCAGTAAATTGCTGCTTCATTGCGCCATGCTACCACGCATTATGCTTTTTCGTCAAACAAAAAATCTTCACGCTCCCTAAAACATTAGCGACTATTCCAATGATTATTTCATCGCCTCGACGCCGCCCACGATCTCACTCACTTCACGGGTGATGGCGGCCTGGCGCGCTTTGTTAAATTCTCGGGTGAGATCCTCCGCCACTTCATCCGCCTTATCTGATGCATTCTTCATGGCGACACGCCGCGCAGAATGCTCTGATGCCTGCGCTTCAAGCACCGCGTGAGTGAGCTCCACCGAGAGCAAAAATGGCACGAGCTCCTCGAGCACGCTTTGCGCAGATGGCTCAAAAAGATATTCCGATACGGTGCCATTTCCATCAGCATCAAACGCTGCGAGCCCGGAAAACTTCCCGCGCTCGGGCAAGATGGCATTGACCGTCTCTTCAAGGGCGCGCGGGTCAATGGGAACCATCTGCCGCACCACAGCCTCCTGCACCATCGTTGAGCGAAAGTGTGTATAGACAACAAAGACTTTGCCGATCGTCTGGTCATCGGTGAGGCGTATGATATGCTCCACCACTTCATGGAGCGCATTCGCAGAAAGTTCATCCTCACGAAGTGGCACATTGTGCTCTATCGTATATCCACGCTTTGAAAAAAATTCATATCCTTTCTTGCCGATCGTTATGAAGCGAACATCTTCCCGGGCAAGGCCCTGTGCTTCGATATTTCGCGTTGTAGCTTTGAGCACTGAGCTGTTGAGCGCACCGGCGAGTCCTTTGTCGCTCGTCACCACCACGATCACTGCCCCATTCCCGCTCCGCGGCCGCATGAGCGGATGCACAATCGGCGCGTTGCTGGCAAACACGCGGCGTAGGATCGAGAGTGCGTGGAGTGCATACGGCCGACCACCCAATGCCGCAACCTGCGCCTTGCGCATCTTCACGGCAGAAACCGCCTCCATCGCCTTGGTGACTTGATGGGTTTTTTTGACCGAAATGATCTTGCTTTTGATTGACTTAAGTGACATACAAGGTGTGCCCTTCTGAACGCGCGTGGTTTATTTTACGCAAAGAATGCCGGATGTGTTTCTTTAAAGCGTGCGAGTCCTGCGATCAACTCTTCCTCGGTATCTTTTGCGATCTCATGGCTCGTGCGGATCGTCTCAACGAGCGTACGATGCTCGGTATCAAAGAAACGCAACAGTGCCTGCTCGCACGCACCCACCTGCTCCACCGGTACGGTATCGAGTACCCCGGAGATAGCGGCGTAGATGCTGATCGCCTGCCGCTCAAACGACAGCGGCGCATGTTTGTACTGCTTCAAGATCTCAGAAAGTCGGCGACCCTTTTCGATCCGTGCCTTGGTGTCAGAATCAAGGTCCTGTGAAAATTGCATGAATGCTTCAAGCTCGCGAAATTGCGCAAGCTCGAGGCGAATCTTACCGGCAACTTTTTTCATCGCTTTGGTTTGCGCCGATGAACCGACACGAGAAACCGAGAATCCGACATTGATCGCCGGGCGCGTGCCTTTGTTGAAAAGATCCGTATCAAGAAAGATCTGTCCGTCAGTGATCGAGATCACATTCGTCGGAATGTATGCTGAGATGTCTCCCTGCTGGGTCTCAATGATAGGAAGCGCGGTGAGCGACCCCCCGCCGAGTTCCTTTGAAAGCTTCGCGGCACGCTCAAGGAGACGGGAGTGAAGATAAAACACGTCTCCCGGATACGCCTCGCGACCAGGAGGACGACGCAGGAGGAGCGAGAGTTGCCGATACGCAACGGCGTGCTTGGAAAGATCGTCGTAGACAACCAACGCGTCTTTGCCTTGTCCCATGAAGAATTCACCGATGGTGGCCCCTGCATACGGAGCGAGAAATTGGAATGCGGCCGGATCAGAAGCGCCGGCCACAACGATAATGCTCCACTCCATCGCACCGCGCGCCTCAAGCTCATGGACGAGCTGAGCGACCTTCGATTCTTTTTGTCCGATCGCCACATAGATACAAATGGGGCGATGCTCTTTTGGCTCACTTGCCTGATTTAAAATGGCATCGATCGCGATGGTTGTTTTGCCTGTTGATCGATCACCGATGATGAGCTCGCGCTGGCCGCGCCCGATCGGCACCATGCCGTCGATCGCTTTGATGCCGGTGTGAAGCGGAACGTTAACCGAAGCGCGATCGATCACGCCATAGGCAACGCGCTCTATCGGATACATTGTGTCTTTGGGCAACTCACCCTTGCCGTCGATCGCCTCACCCAAGGCGTTCACCACGCGACCCACCATGGCGTTTGATACCGGAATAGAGAGCACCTTGCCGGTACCGCGTGCGATCATTCCTTCCCGGACCTGCGCACCGTTCCCCAAGACAACCGCTTTAACGGAATCTTCCTCAAGGTTGAGTACCAGGCCATAGACAGCGTCCGACTTGCCCAACGTTTCCGCGAGACTCTTCCCTTCCCCGTCATCAAACACGATCATCTCCGACATCATCGCGTCCGTAAGACCGTCGATCTCAACAATGCCGTCTCCCACGGAAACAACCGTCCCGATGCGCTCGAGCGCCGCTTCGGGAACGAAGCCTTGGATCTCTTTGCGGAGTTTTTCTATGATCGTAGTGTTCATGGGAATAGCGTTTTGATTAAAAATTATGCGGTTATCATGCGTTGATAGAGTTCAAGCAGCGCGCGCTTGCCGCTTGCATCAATGATCTTGTCCCGGGTACGCATCCGATAGCCGGTGGAAAGCGTGGGATCAACAGCGAAAGAAAGTGTCTCTGGGGCAACAGCGAGTGTCCGCGCCGCCTGTGCAATATGCTTGGCCTCTGTCTCAATGATCTCCTTTCGGGCCACCATGACGGTCGTCGTGGCCGCGAGGGTTTGCTCCTTCATGAGGCGCTCAAACGATGTGCTGATCTTGGGGAGCAGTCGTGTATGCCCGGCCTTGCGCACCACTGCGACAAACCGCTTCATCACCGCCTCCGCTTCATGGGGGGTAGCGCGTTCAAGCGCCTGCATCAGAGCTTCTGCGTATTCGTGAGCGGTAACCATATTCATTGATTATCGTTTTTGTAATACGCGCTCCGCTGCAAGCACAGCCATCCGCGCGATCTCTTCTTTGCTCTCCATGATCGTGCGGCGCTTTTCCTCCTCGGCACGCTGCTCTGCACGACTGATTATCGCGGCGCTCTCTTCTGCCGCAGCTTTGACCACCTCCGCGTGCGCTTCAGACGAAACGCGACGTGCCGTCTCGGCAAGTACCTCCGCCTCACGTGTTGCATTCATGATGATGTGTCGACGCTCGTCTTCCGCGCCCTTCAGCTCGCGAGCAGCGTGCTGCGCGTCTTCTATGCCGCGCTTGATGTGCGCTTCACGTTCGGCAACAATGCGCAAGATCGGCCGATAGAGGAACCGGTGCAGAATGAACAACACCACGGCAAAGTTAAGCGCCTGAAACAACAGGAGCTCCCACTTGATACCGAAGGTTGTGATGATTTGTTCCATGTTTTACGAGTGCGTCCCGTGATACTCCTTACGCGTACTTGACGATGAATGCAATAACGATGGCAAAGATCGCAAGCGCTTCCGCGAACGCAATGCCGATGAACATGAGCGCCTGGATCTTTCCTGACGCCTCAGGGTTGCGGCCGATCGCTTCGAGCGCCTTCCCTGCGATAAGACCGATGCCGATGCCCGGCCCGATCATTCCAATCCCGACCGCGAGCGCCATTCCGATAACTTTTGCTGATGCAATATCCATATGAATAGGATTAGTGAATAAAAACGATCTAGTGTGCCTCAGTGACCGCGATCTTGACGAAAAAGAGCGTCAGGAGCGCGAACACCGCCGCCTGGATAAATCCAACGAATACCTCAAACACCATGAGCGGTACCGGTAAAAGCCCCGGTAAAAACGCCATGGCAACCATGATGAGCACCTCCCCGGCAAAGATGTTGCCGAACAAACGGAAGGAAAAGGAAATGAGGCGGGCTACTTCAGAGAGTAGCTCCATGATCCCCACGAGAAACCCCATCACGGAGCTTACATTAACAAACTTCTTGAAGTACTTCAAGAAGCCCAGGACGGCGACACCCGTGATCTCGATCACAAAGAACGATATGATCGCGAGGGCAAGCGTCATATTGAAGTCGGTGTTCATTGAACGCAAGAGCGGGGTAAATTCATCTACCCCGTGAAAAAACCCGAGGCTGCCGATACCCGGCGTGAACTCCAACGCATTTGCGGTAAAAATAAAGAGAAAGATCGTCATCAAGAGCGGGAAAAACTTGCGCGCGAGTTTCTTATCCTCAAGGGTCTCCTCAATGTAGGTGAGCACAGAGGTAAAGAGCAGCTCAACGGCAACTTGGACTTTCTTGGGGACGAGTGCCACGCGCCGTCCGATCATAGACCCAAAAAAGGCAAGCACCAAAACCACGATCCAGCTCATCAAAAGCGTGTTCGTAATGGGAATATTGCCCATATGTCCAATGACCTCAGGCTTAAGTGAAATATGAATACCCTCCATGAAAATACCTAAAAAGAAAGCCCGCCCGAAGGTGGCTTTTTGATACGCCCAATACTACCACGTTATAGGGCAAAATGAAACCCCGCTGTTGCAAGCGGGGGGGGTTATCACGTTGATTTTAGGGGGGGCTAGGCAGCGACCGTCAGTGGTAGTATCGCCAAGAATGAATTGTAGCACCGCGGAGACCCACAGACGGGCCTTGCGAACCTGTGCCCCGTAAGCTGGTCGGTGAGTGCAGGACGGAGCTCGTCAAGCTTACTACCCAAGATCTCTCCTTCGTTATCGTAGGCCTGCTCAATAACAAGCTTGATCTTTGCCGCGTGCCCTTCGCAATTGAAGCACCGGCTGTTTTCCTTTTGGAGTTCCCGCCGCGCAAGTACGGACAGCTGCTTGCCTTTAACGTTAATTCTTAACACCTGCTGATTCAGCATAATTCCCCTCTCTGTTGGAACAAACCAGCGTTCTGTTTATCACATGGGTGTATGGTGTGTCAATATCACGTCAACTCTTTGCTTCGGTTTACGTTCTTCTTAATTCCGACAATGTTTCGTTCTGTGGACCCTAGCGGAATTTCTCCCGCGACTAAAATTTTTCGTCAAAAAATTTTGTCTGGGCACCAGTTTATGTTTGTGTACACAAGTCACTAAGTATATTGTTTCGCTACGCTCACAATCTACATAAGTGCTCGCGACCCCGGCTCGTGGTTTTTCTCTGTAGGATCAGAGAAAAACATCACTGCGCCTTCCACAAACTAAAAATCTGCCGCAGGGCAGATTTTCTTAACGTTTGTGGTGTTATTTTAGCATTTGCGCGAACCTTTTTTGAACGGAACTCCTGAC
>MHUS01000017.1:0-8899 GCA_001823505.1 Candidatus Yonathbacteria bacterium RIFCSPHIGHO2_01_FULL_51_10
TTCCCGCCTTGTCGTACGCGGCCACCGTAAACGCATAACTGGTGTTAGGCAGGAGGTTGACGTTCGCGTATTTAAAAGATGCAGTTGAGGCTATTTTTACGCCGTTGCGGTAGAGGTAGTATCCAGTAACGCCGATATTATCACGGGCAGCGCTCCATCCGACGTTGATCTGAGAGTCGGAGATGACCGTTGCCGATATTCCCTCCGGGGTAGAGGGAGCCACAGTGTCAGTACTGATTGATTGTACGGCAGCAGGTGGCGGTGGCGGAGATACATTCGGCTTTGACACAGACGATGATGGCGGAACATTGGAAGCCGGTGAAGATGTTGTTGCTGCGCCTGCTACAGACAATGGGTCGTTTGACATCGGGAGGGGCAGTGGAGGAGTTGTCGTCACACCAAGTTCAAGGGGTGTGTCGGGCCGTCCATGCGAAAGCAACACATACGCACCCTCGGCGAATATTGCAAGTGTGAGGAACGAAAGGATGTAAAAAACATTGATGCGCATAGAGGATTTTTAGGGGGCGATGGTTCCAACGATCTTGTATTTTTCTCGAATGATAGTACCTCCAAAAAAACGCAGCTCGCTCGAAGCATCGGTTCCGGCGATCGAATGATACGCGCCCCCGGGGGCGTAGAATTCTTTTCCAGGCGTTACATCATATACATATCCATCAAGACCGACATAGATGGGGAGGGTCGCATCATCTCCATTGTATCGGGTAAGGTCGGCGTTGCTAAATACCGGAAGGCCGCTCGGTACCTCAACAGGAGCAGGGACGCGGCCCGCCTGAACAAGAACATACGTGAGACCCAAGAGAATGACGCCGGCAGCAAAAAGAAGCACCGGGGACCCTAGAGATTTAATGAATGATCGGGACATGGACTATGCTAAAAACTAAGATAATAGGAGTCAACGGTGTTGTTGCAGGTAGTGCGTATTTCAGCGGACGTAAAGGTGCCGCAGAATGTTTTTGCCTGTGCATCAGAGTGAAAATACGAGACAAAGTCTTTTGCCGCTCCGGTCGCGCACTGTTTTTGCTGTTCTTTGTCTGCTCCAAGCATGCAGATCGAATGAGTCTTTTCTACGTTGCTTGAGGTGCTCCCTGAGGCATCGCGCCCAATGCTTTGATAGCACGCGGTACGGTATGCGCTTTCCGCTGAGGCACATACGGTGAAGACGCGGCTGAAGTCATAATCTGTCGCGGTGAGCACGTGAGACGTCTGCATGAGATAGCAAGCGGCTTTGAACTCTCCGGACACGGCGGTGCAGGGGTAGAGCATGTCGTCGGTTTTCAAGTATTTTGAGCCACCGCCACGCGATTCAACCATGATGTTTTCCATAAATACCCCGCTGGCGCATGACGTTCTTTCCCACATGCCGGGGAGTGTGCCGCACACCGCAAGCGAATCAAAGAGCTCGTCGTCGAGAACGGCCATCACTCCATGACCGAGCCCATGAACACAATTGTAGTAGTCGAATGAGTATGTTTCTTTGCCTGGCACAGAGTTGCAGATGCCGGCAATGGTTTCAGACAGGTCGCTCGCACTCGTTCCTTCAAGCAATTCTTCCATTACGCCGTGGTAGTAGCCGGACCAGCAAAAACTATCGCCATGCACGAAGGCCTCTGATACGTTGGGATAAATATCTCCGGCGGCATGTCCGATCCCGTGAGCGAGTTGGTGGCACTGTCCTTTCACCAGATCGCTTCCTGGGTAGCGTGCCTTAAGGTCGTCAAAAGCAACCTTAGTGCCGAATGCGCTTGCCATGTGTGTGTAGTAGTTTTCATAGCACGAGAATGTCTCCTTGGCATCGTTGACACATGGAGTGGGGGATGAATTCGCGCTCTGAGCGATAAGGGCAGATTGTCTCACAGAAAATTCATGCGCAAGGAAAAGGTCGCGGGCGATAAGAAACCCCCCCAAAAAGACACCGACAGAAAGGGTCAGGATGATTCCGTAAATGAGGCGTATGTTCATACCGGGATAAGAATAGTATAGCTGGTTTTGTCAAAGAAAGGGAAGTGGAGAAGATAAAAAGGGGGTGGTTCTGGCGCAAAAAGGCTTATGGTGTATAATGCAACCTTCATAATTATCACATATCAATGAAGAACGACCCAGGAGAGGAGCATATACTCGTTGTGCGCAGGTCAAAGGCGGGGCTCGGACTTTTTACGAAGGAGCCGATCAAGCGTGGTGCCTTCGTGATCGAGTACACCGGCAAAGTTCTCACGCGTGCGGAAGCGGATGAAAAGGGAGGGAAGTATCTTTTTGATGTAAACAGTCGACGTGTGGTGGATGGTACGGAGAGGATCAATCGTGCACGCTACATCAATCACTCATGTCGCCCAAACTGCGAGGCGGAGATCAAGGGTGGCAGGATCCTTATTTCTGCGAAGCGTGCTATCCTCGCGGGCGAGGAGCTTTTCTACAACTACGGGAAAGAGTATTTTAATGAGTTTATCAAGCCGTATGGGTGTCGTTGTGAGAAATGTGCAGAAAAACGCTAACTATGACACAATGAAGACATATTGATATGTCCAACCTTGAACAAAACAACCCGGCTCATCCTCCCATTGATCCGCACCTGAGGGCGCGTTTGCTCAAGGAGTATGTAGGCAATGTGATGACCCAGTACGCTGAGCGGCAAAATCCTGACCGTCCGAGCAACGAAAAGCTCGACGAGAAGGTTGAAGTAACGAAGCGGACCGCACTCCTCATGGCGGCGTTCGTGCATGAATTTATTGGACATCTCGAAAAAGAGAATGAACAGACCAAGAAAATTCTTGAGACCTCAACTGACGGTGCCGGCGTAAACCTCTCCAACTTGCGTGAGAAGTTAAAAAAGAACGAAGATCGCGTGCAAACACTTACAGAGAACTGCCTCAACACCCTCGATCCGATCGTGGACGAGACACTTTTTAGTGCGTAAACTTGTAGCCGGTTCGGATCATGAAGCGAGAGTCTCTGGCAGTGTCACCTAGCTTTTTTTCAGTCGCGTTTGGAGTTCATCGATCCGTATCATATTTGCGCTGATCAAGTCTCCAACGAGGATGTATGCCACGGCATCATGAACCGGGTCAAGAAGTTTTAGTTCGTTTTGCAATTCGCGCACCGTAGCGCGTACCTTTTCCAGTTCATTCCAAAGAAGGGTCTCGTTCTCAATCGCGTTTTTTAGCAGGGGGATTTCCTCTTCGCTCGGAGTGGGCGCTTTGTCGAGGGCACTGTGTTTTTGGTAATCGGGATGATCCGCGAGCCACTGCTCTGTGTGGACAATAGTATCGTGAGGGCGCGGTTCTTTTGGGGGCATATTTCTGGTGTTGTATAACGTTACGGTTCAGTACGTGCTTCTATTGAACTTCATTTTCTATCCTGAGTCAAACATTGCACCGTAGCCAATCATGGTATACTTACTCTATGGAAAATGATTACGGGGAACACGACAACCCATTTGCCTCAGTTTCGCACTATCATGGCGATGTGGTGCGCCGGTTGTTCATTGCCGCCGGTATTGCGATCCTCGTTGCCGCCTTGGTTGATGAAGTGATCCGCCCATTTTATCTTTTCGTCGCGGCGTTTGGTGTCCTTGGCTTTGTGATCTTAGCCGGGCTTACCAGCCCCGCAATGCGAACGACTATGACCATCAACATGCTTGCCGCCGCGGCGATGTTTCTTGTCTTTGAATATCTTGCCATTGATGCATACATAATCAGCCGCTCATTCATTGAACCGATATTTTTGCTGAGGCAATTCATTGCGGTGATGTTCCTCCTCGCTGTTTATTTTAGTACCAAGACGTTGCGGGGAACCGGTACGCGCCTATAGTCGGGTGTCAATCACGAATTGTCTGCCCGCCGGCAGGCCCAATACCCTACACCTTGCCTCCAAGGGGCCATAAAAAGAAACCGCCCTCCATGGCAGTTTCCATGCGGACGGGTAGGTCAGTGATAGTCATCGTAGCGGTTAGCACCCTGCCTAATAATTTCGGCTATTTGTACACCACCAACAATCATTAGCGCGGCACCGACGGCAGACAGTATCGCTGTGGTTTCAGCAGAACCGTAACCAATCAGTTTTGCAATGATCCCGCCAATAACAACACCTAAACCGACAAAGAAAAACATACGTGCTGCAAAGATCTTGCTCATAAGGGTTCCTTATCTGTTGTGTGTCGTGACATGTCTGGCCATATAGTCATTGACCGAGGCAAAGCGTGTGCCACTCGAAGTTAATCCAATCGCATTCAGTCCGAGTAGGATCATGATTGCGATACCAAGAAGCGTGTTTTTGAGGTTTGATTTCACGGGGGTCTCCTCGCTGTAATGTGATGGTTCAAAACTGGTGACATAATACTACGAACAACACAAAATGTCAAATTTTCCGTAATGGTTCACTAGCTTGGACGCGATACCGTAGTGATCACTACTTGGGGGCAAGGTCTCCAAGGGGGTGAATCTCGCCGATGTTCGTCCTCCTTGGCTCCGCATGCTGAGTGAGGGGAGAATGTGGGTGGGATAAAAAAGAGCCCCGACCTAAATCGGGGCTCTGTTTTGACTGTAATCAACTTGAAAAAGGACATGACCCTATTGTAGAGAAAACCGACACCAAATCCTCATCTTCAAAGAAGTTTTTATCTTGACTCAAGATCTCCACCCAATAGTTGAAGTTGTCCGGATTGGATTCTTCATTTGACTTCGTGCAGATGAAGAAGAAATTCGGATCACTGGGCGGAATCGCCCAAGTAGAAGCGGTTGGCACCTCTTTACGATCCAGAGGTTTGATACTGACGCCAATCCTTGGATCCGCAATGACTAGTGATTCAATTATCTCACCACCAACGGTCTTGAAGTTGATGGTCTTGCCGTTGATGTCTCTCCAGCTCGGCTTTTTCACTCTGAACCTCCTTATGAAAGTTATCTAGTTTACATGAGATAGAACAACGTAGGTACTTATACCTTTTATTATACATAATTCAATTACTTTGTCAATACGTCGTAATGGAAGAGCTGTATCGCACTGTTGCAAGAAAGATGGTTTTTCATGCAACAGTGAAGGAACAGCCGGGGGTCTATAAAAGCACACAGACGAATTTCGCGGCAGAAGAGTTTGAGCCAGAACTAACGTTCCTCAAAATCTTTGACCGATACGAAGGAAGTCTTTCGAACGGCTGAACTAATTTTGCCACAACGGCGTCCGCAAGGTCGCCGTTTTTTTCTTGGCTCTCCTTGTTGGATACGTTCAGAACTCTGGATTGGAAGAAGATTAAGGAAGAATTGCAGTTTGTGGGATTGAATTGGACACAAATTACCAAAGACATTCAGTTTATGAAATTTAGTTAAGATTTTTTTCTTGCCAAGCTCGTGCCTTTGATTTGAGTTCTTCAAGGAAATTCACTTTGCCCTTGCCATAAGAATTATAATCTTGGTCGCCAAACTCTTGCATAAGTTTCTGTTTATAATTTATATAAGCATCACGAGCTTCCGAGTTAGCAACCAGGTAGTCTCTAAAATTTATAGTGTCTTCAATTTCAGGATTTCCTTCTTGCATTACATGAACACTGAACAAACGTTCGCCCAGTTCATTGTCTTTTGCGAAATATTCCTCTGGTTCGGCTTTTTGGATAAAATTACCAAAAGACTTGAAACCATAATTGGACATTGTTGTGTACAGGTCTTTAACATGATCAAGGTCCTTAACAACTAATATTGCGTCAATCTGAGGTTTGGCAATCATTCCAGGGACAGATGTACTACCAATGTGTTCAATTTTTATAAAATTTTCACCAAAAATAGGACTTAATTCAGTTGCCAACTCCTCGAAACGCTTTTTCCAAACTGGATCGTATGGAACTAATTTGTACGACCTGTTTGGCCTAGAATGAATATTGGGTTGAGTCATATTGAGAATTATATACCAAAGTACAGATTTTCCATTTTCTCAAATGAATACATTTTTGAAAATATGGAAGAATCTTTTCGAGCCCTGGACAGAAGCCAAGCAGTTGGCTTCTTCCGCGGATAAAATCAGGCAACTAAAATCCCGCACAAGGCGGGTTTTAGTTTCTGATGCTCCGCGGGTAGGAGTTTCTCGGCCTACTGCCGCAGCACACTCTCTAAAGGGACTTCCAATCTCTAATCGCTTTGCTCAAGAGATTTAGGTCGCTTTCGCACCTCACTTCGCCAAAGGGCTCGCTACGATGCGCTCAAGGTCTTCGAATCCTACACGAAATGTCCGCAGGTGAGTTTTACCACACGGGCACTTCTTGTTTTCTAGTTCGCTTCACTCACAAGAAAACAATGTCGCTCCCGCAGAGCCGAAAAATGAAAAAGCCCCCAGAATGGGGGGGCTAATCATTTTTGGCTCCGCGGGTAGGAGTTTCTTTCATTACATGAACGGTATACCCTTCGTATTTTTTCATCCCGCTACGTGCGGGACTCAAAAATACACTCAGGGTCTTCGAATCCTACACGAAATGTCCGCAGGGACATTTCTCCGCGGAGCTTAAAAAACTAAAGGCCCCAAAAAGGGGCCAAAAGTTTTTACAAGCTCCGCGGGTAGGATTCGAACCTACGACCAATCGATTAACAGTCGACCGCTCTACCACTGAGCTACCGCGGAATATATGTACATTTACAATCACTAGCTTCAGCCAATGACTATGAAATGTTGTCCCATAACGGAACGGGGATACTATAGCAAAAATGCAGAGTGTGTGCAAAAAGGATGCCGCTGGCGCGCATGCGCGCCAGCGGCAGAGGTTACTGGATATAATTTTCCCGAAAAGCGAAGTCAAGGTATTTTTTGACGAGTTCAGGAGAGATTTTCTTAAAGGAGGAAATTTCCGGGGCGCCTTCTTTAAGGATCCGGTTTACGAGAAGCACAATGACACTAACTTTGGTCAATGGCGGTCTCGCGATCCTTTGTTCATGCCAAAGTGTGGGGAAGAGAACGTGAAGCGCCATATCGCCGCAGGCAACGATCTCGGTGAATGCGGGGTGCCGTACGATGGATCGTACCGTAGTTTGTTCCGTTTGTGCCGATAGATCGTTGAAGATTACGGCCAAGGAGTCCTCGATGAATTTCTTCAAACTTCTGGTTTTGGATGTGCTCATTTTTGCCCCCTGTCTGTGTGGTTTCGCCTCTTTTTACGGTACCACCGTCACGCCTATTGCGCAAGGTCGTTTGCGTGATAGGCGCGGCGTGAGTATGATAGTGCGATATTCATTAATCCACAGAACAATGTCTGCACTCCAGAAGAAAACGAAGGTGGTTGCAACTATCGGACCTACATCCGACAACGAACGCACACTTACTGCGATGGTAAAGGCGGGGATGAATGTTGTCCGGCTCAATTTCTCGCACGGTGAACACGAAGGCCACGAGAAAGTGGTCAAGCTCGTGCGCCATGTTGCCAAGAAAACCAAGACACCACTTGCCATCATTCAGGACCTTTCCGGCCCCAAGATCCGCATCGGGGATTTCTATCAAGACCGTATCATCCTCAAAAAAGGTTCGAAGTTTACCCTGACGACAAAAAAATGCATCGGGGATGAGAACATTGCATGGGTCAATTATGCCAAGCTTCCCAAGGAGGTTAAGAAGGGGATGATGATCTTGCTTGACGATGGTCGCAAGAAACTGGAGGTGCTCAGTGTGCAAGGACACGAGATACATTGCCGCGTACTTGTGGGCGGGGAGACCAAGGGCCGCCGCGGGGTGAACGTTCCCGGTGCGCTCCTCTCACTTTCGTCCTTGACTGAAAAAGACCGCACAGATGTGCTCTTTGGCATCAAGCATGACGTTGACTATGTGGCGCTGTCATTCGTGCGGCAGGTCAGTGATGTCGAGGACCTGCGCGCGATCCTCCTTAAGGAACGACCTGACGTGGGAATTATTGCAAAAATAGAAACACAAGAGGCAGTTGAGAATATCGACGGTATCATTGAGGCCGCCGACGGGATCATGGTTGCGCGCGGAGATCTGGCCGTTGAGGTTCCTCCTCAGCGTGTGCCCATCTTGCAAAAAATGATCGTCGCAAAATGCAATCGTGCCGGCAAGCCGGTGATCATTGCCACGCAGATGCTTGAATCCATGATCCGTTCATCGGTACCCACACGCGCGGAAGTGTCAGATGTCGCCAACTCGATCCTCGATGGTGCCGACGCGGTGATGCTCTCCGAGGAGACGGCTCTGGGGGAGTATCCGGTGGAAGCGATCTCTATGATGACGCAGGTTGCGGATATGATCGAGCAGAACTATCCGCACCAAGAGATCATTCAGGGAGAGATCACTACCGGTGGGAGGAGAGGATCAGAGACGGAACGAGAGATCGTTGACGCGGTAACCTTTAACGTGGTCAATACTGCTTACGAGGTGGGGGCAAAGGCGATCGTCGCGCTTACTGAATCGGGCTCAACGGCGCGGATGGTGTCACGCTATCGCCCCAAGCAGGCGATCATTGCCATGAGCCCCAACAGCAAGAGCGCCAACAAGCTCGTTCTTTCATTTGGGTGTATTCCCGTCGAGATCTCACCCTTTAATTATGTCGGGCAAGTAATGAACACCGTACGCAAGCACGTGCTGGCACGCAAGATCGCCAAGAAGGGCGACAAAGTGGTGATCGTGGCGGGGGTCCCCTTTGGCAAGCGTGGCGGAACGAATCTCCTCATCGTAGAGGTTATCTAGCGGTACTATGTATCCCGTAGTAGAAAATGGCATTAACATACAGAGAGAGTTTCATAAGAGGGACTAAGGTCGGATTTAATCATTAACGATAAAGATGGAAGTTTGCTCCAATGGAGCGATGCCATTTTTCACTACAGGATGTACATCCATGTGCGCGTTGTCGCAGGAGCCAAGAAAGAATTGTTCGAGCAAGTATCGGAAGATCATTTTGAGG
>MHUS01000017.1:8907-12054 GCA_001823505.1 Candidatus Yonathbacteria bacterium RIFCSPHIGHO2_01_FULL_51_10
GTGTAGTAGCCCTTGTGGCGGAGCATTTTGGGGTTCCTGCGGGCAAGGTCCGCATCATTCATGGGCACCATAGCCCCGCCAAGCTCCTCAGCGTGGATACGGCTTGAACAGGCTCTGTGGGGCGTGGTATCATGAGCTTAATAACCTTTATAAGCTAATCTTCGCGTTATGAATATTTCGATCAAAACGACAGGGATCGAGCCGACCGACGCGCTCACGAAGTACGTTACCGAGAAGATGGGTGCCGCTGCGAAGTTTCTCCGGGCCGATGAAGCAGGAAATTCCAGCGCTCAGGTGGAGATCGGTAAGACGACCAAGCACCACCAGTCCGGCAATGTGTTTCGCGCCGAGGTCAATGTGCGCATGAATGGAACAACATTTCGTGCGGTGTCAGAACAAGAGGATCTCTATGCAGCGATCGATGATATGAAGGACGAACTGGTGCGCGAGATCACATCAGCAAAGGACAAGCGTCAGACACTCATCCGTCGAGGGGGCGCGATGGTAAAAAAGTTCATGCGTGGATTTGGTGGTAAGGAATGATCATTTTTTATGGCTGAACCTACAACAAGACACAATGAGCGTTTGTACTGGGCAGTTCTTCTTATTGTCGCGGTCGGAACATCGATGTATATCACTTCATTTGCAAACAAGATAACGAAGGAGATGGACGAAGCCTTGAGCATTTCAATCCTGTCTTCAAGCGCGCAGATGATGGGGAACGAGGCAACACAGAAAGCAGTGCCGGGATTATCAGAGAATACAAACAAGATCATGCACGCAACCCTTACCACAAGCCTCGGAGCGTTCACCGTAGAATTTTATCCTGATGCGGCCTCTAATACGGTGGCAAATTTTATCAAACTCGCCAAGAGTGGTTTCTATGACGGCACGCGGTTTCATCGCGTGATCAAGGGTTTTATGATCCAAGGCGGCGACCCACTTACCAAAGACGTGGCAAATCAAGCTCGATGGGGGACAGGCGACCCGGGGTATAAATTTAATGATGAGATCAATCCAAATGCAGAACCTTATTCCACCGGGTATAAACGTGGTGTACTTGCCATGGCAAACTCCGGCCCCAACACCAACGGGAGTCAGTTCTTCGTGATGCACGCGGATACCGGTTTACCCCCCAACTACACGATCTTTGGCAAGGTGACGAGCGGCATGGATACGGTGGACAAGATCGCAATGGTCGCAACCACCGGATATCCCTCGGATCGCCCGCTTACTGACGTGGTGCTGGAGAAAGTGGTGGTGCAGTAAAAAAAGCCCCGCAATGCGGGGCTTTTTTTACTAAAGTTTTTACATTTGCTCTCGCCAACCCTCGTTGTCGAGCTTTCTTGCTCTTGCCGCCTCTGCCTCTTCTTGTGTCAATGTCATCCCGCTGTTGGGATCTTCCATCGCTTTTTGTGGGATTATCCGATCACCATCCTCATTTTCTGGATCGCCCATTTTTGGAGCATTGTCAAACATATATGTATCAGATTAATTTAATAAACGACTACCCCCTGCTCCTATAAGTATGTGCTTTCTGTAGAAAAAAACAACCCCGCCATGGGCGGGGTTGGGGTGGGGCTTTTATGGGGAGATTACGCCAATCGAACAAAGACTGGCGTCTCGAGCACCTTCATTACTTGGTGTTTATAATCTCCCCATGCTTCGCGGGGTATTATGATGCCGAGAATGGCGAGAAGTTCTCGTGCCGGGATGAGTTTTCGTGTTGCGTTATACCACCAGCGGAATAGCGGATACATAAAACCCAATTCACGGCGGCAGTAAGCGCCCAGCATTTCTTCCGGTGAAGAGTGCAGACGGCAGCAGATCGAGAGACCGACGGCGGTGTTGTCGACTGTGGGGTGATTTCTGAAAAACACTTCAAGCGCCGGCGATACCCATGCGGCGACGTAGCTTACGTCTTCCGTATAGATACTCAATAGGCACAGTGTCGGCTGGTAGTGCAGGATAGGCTTGAACTTCTTTCGTACGTGCTGCCGGATGAAGAGCTCGGCGGAAGCCGGTGGAACGGTTATTTCGTCGCGCATGAGATTCTCCTTGTCAAAGGTTCAGTACCGAGCCAAGAATACCTGAAAGAAACAGGGAGCGCAATGTTCGTGATCAGTTCCCCCGCAAAAAATCCTCGTATGGCATTTCTTTTTTACCTTCAGGGAGGACGCGTTTGATGATGAGCTGGCCATCTTCGAGTGTGGCGTCAGTAATGATGACGCGCATTTTCTTGTCGTTTCGTTCGGCAAAAAAATGCGCGCGGGGGGAGTGGTCAAATGCTTGGATCTTGCGAAATGCTTGCTCCGGGTCGCCTACGATGTCAACGAGCGCATCGGAAGGAGAAAACTTTTTACAATACGTTGCGTTCGCATGATTTTGCTCTCGGCGGACGAGTGATCCGCGCACCCATTGGGGGATCACCTCTGCGAGGAGCTTCCCACCCTCGGTGGCGAGCAATCTTTCAAGCTCGCCTGCTTTAGGCGGCCACGGAGAGACGAGCACCTTTTTTTGAGCGACAATAGGGCCGTGGTCCATCTCATTATCAATGAGCATAATGCTTACCCCCGTTTCGCTTTCTTCGAGTATGGCGCTCTGGATAGGGGACGCACCACGCAGACGCGGCAGGAGCGAAGGGTGCACGTTAAGTGTTTCGTGCCGGGGGAGATGGAAGATTCGTTCAGGGATGATCTTACCGTATGCGGCGACAATGAAGAGATCGCAGTGAGCGTCACGCAATATTGAAAGAAACGCATCATCAAGTTTTTCGGGTTGGAGAATGGGGATACCATGCGCTTCAGCCCAAACCTTTGTCGGCGGCGCAGTGATTTTCATTCCGCGCCCTGCCGGTGCATCAGGGGCGGTAATGATGACCTCCGGGATGAACCCCTCCCGCTCAAGTTCCTCAAGCACGTACACCGCAACCTGTGGAGTACCAAAAAATGCAAAGCGGAGAGATTGTGCCATTTTTTATAGATTAACTTTTGGATTTTTTGAGGCGCTCCGGCTCGAGATGTTCGACATCACGAGCTTTGTCGGTGAAGAGGACACCGTTGAGGTGATCAGTCTCGTGTTGGAAGATTTGCGCGAGAAGCCCGCTCGCTCCGCGGGTGAATGGTTTACCCGTCTCATCATAAGCAT
>MHUS01000017.1:12067-20118 GCA_001823505.1 Candidatus Yonathbacteria bacterium RIFCSPHIGHO2_01_FULL_51_10
TAGAGCCAGCGAACAGAGAGGCACCCTTCGGGGAGCCAGCGGCGCTTCTTGGAAAGTCTGGTAATCGTGGGGTTTATAAACACGAGGTCGTGGTGCTTAGTCTCGCGTGGTGTGGGTTCCTCCTCCTCATCTTCCTCGAGATCAAAGGCTCGACCGGAAACGACGAAGATACGCAAGGGGACGCCTATTTGTGGAGCGGCGATGGCAACGCCATCATCCTGTTCGTGGAGCGCCGCTTTCATATCACGGAGAATTTTCTGAATCCGCGGAGTGGGGATATCAGCAGGAGGCACGTCTGCTGCGTGTTCGCGCAGGACGGGATTATCGCGTTGTACAATGGATACCATGGTCTTAGTATAACGATTTTGTTTGAAAAATAAAGGCTCCTTGGGGTATGCGAAAGAATGAGATTACAGCAGATCGTCAGGGTCAACCTTTACGATAAAAGCAGGAGACAGAGAGCGCAACGTTCCCTCCAGTTTCTTTTCGGGCCAGGCACCGGCAGGGAGCTTGAGAAGAAGGTGTGCTCTGACAGTATCGCCGACGGAGGTTTCGTAGGATTGCGGCGAGTAGGACTCAAGTGCTTGCGCCAGGCCATCGCGGGCTTCCACGGGGGCGCCACCCTTTCCGTGCACGCTTATTTTGATGAACGTGCCGAACGGCGGATATCCAAATTGCTCCCGCGCGGCAAGTTCTTCTCTGTAGAAGGGACGCATATTGTGGGCAAGGACATAGGCGAGGGTTGGGTGGTCCGGCATGCGTGTTTGAAAAATGAATGCGCGCTCCGCACGTTCTCGCAGATGCACGGCGATGCGGATGATGCGTTCCGTCATGCGAAAATCGGGGACAGAGAGCAGCGCGTCAAGCGACGCAATTGCGGTCACGCCGACTGATTCGGGGAGGTGGGGGAGTGCCATTTCGGTCCCCACAAGGATGCTTTTCTTGGTAGTGGCGAATTGTGTGGCGATGCGCTTTATGGCTGCGGGTGTTCCCGTGCTTTCACTGTCGAGTGTCAGGATCTCAGCATTGGGAAATCGCTCATGGAGCTCTTGGGCGACACGGGAGGTGCTGATGCCGAGGAGGGTGAACCGCCAACTCCCACACACGGAGCATGCATCTTCCGGGGGGCGTGTTTGTCCGCAGGCGTGGCAGATGAACGTGCGAGTCTCGTCCCCGCCACGGCGGTGGAGCACGACCGGCGCGCTGCAGCTTGTGCAGCGCACAATGCTCCCGCAGTCGTTACATACGGTGGTGGGTGAAAGTCCTTTTCGTGCCACGAAGATGAATGCTTTCCCGCCGCGATCAAGCTCGGCACGAAGCGCGTCTTCAAGCTCGATACTGATGACTCGGAACGTTCCATTGCCTGCCTTGTATGCATGCATATCCACGGAAAGTGCCTGTTGGGGCAGTACGATGGTTGAGGATGGCGGCGTGAGTGCGCCGTAGCGCCCTTGTTCATAGTAGAAAAATGTCTCCGGGCGCACGAGGGTGTCAGCCAAGACAAGCCGCGCGCCGAGCTCCCTGGCGACGTATTCCGCGTGGATCCGAGCGTCGACGAATGGGCGAGCAAGTGTTTTGTACGAGCGAGCACTCTCACGCTCGACGATGATCGTCCCCCAGTCAGCGCGGGGGAGGGAAAGGAACTGCGGGGTGCCAATGGCAAGGATCGGATTTGTCGCGGTAAGTGCGTTGCGCCAGAGTGCCGTGAGTTTCTTGGGGGTGAGGACCCCCGTGAACAAAAATGTGCGGTCCTCGATCCCGCGTGCAAGAAGTAGTTGCATCCGAAGCGCATCCTCGACGGTGGGGACCATGACGTATACCGACTTCCCTTTGTTGAATGATTCCCTGACCACACTTCTGAAAGTTCCCGCACGGTCGGTATCGGACGCTTGGAGCATCCAAGTGTCTGCGCGGTATGGTTCTGACGTGAGAGTTGAAGATTCCTTTTTCTCCTTGGTTTTTTCAGGGACGGCAATGTCTCCCGTAAGTGGTGGCGGAGCAAGGAGTATTTGTTTGGGGATGAGCGCTTCAAGGATAAGGCCGGGAGGTGTCGCGTGATAGCGCGCGGTGCGGTGCACCGCGCGCATATATGCAGGGGTGGTCACTTGGGCACCACGCACCCGCTCAAGGCGCTTGAGCGGGAACGGAGATGCCTTAATGGCAGCCTTTGCGTCGGATGCTTTCTCTGATCCCAGCACGAAGGCAACAACAGAACGAGATCGTATCGGTACTGAGACGATCGTCCCTGCCGGAAGCTCGTCTTTTGAGAAGTACGAAAGTGAATCCGCGAAGACCCCCCGGGCGATCGGCATTACGTGGACGAGGTACATGTCTCCATCGTCGCAAAGTTTGACCCTGAAGTCAAAAAAGTTTAAACCGCAGCTCGGCAAATGCTAGTTGTCTGCGCGCGAAGGAAGAGCATTGTAGACTTCAGGGGGGAGTTTGGCGCGTGCCGCCGGCGAGAGATCTTCTTTGTATTGTACTGTGGAGCTCGCGCTTGGAGACGAGAAGTTGCTTTTAATGACAAAAATGGTTGCGATAAAGAAAACCAGAGCGAGACCCAAGAGAACGTAGTTTGCCTGACGTTCGTCGCGAATTGCACCGCCGGAGAGCTTCATGATCCAGCGTACGCCGGTAGATGCCTTTGGGCGAGGAAGATCAGAATCTCCCAACGATGACCCCTGATCGCTAAACTGTATATTATCCATAATATGTATTATATCATGTCGGGCGCACTCGCCATGGTGTTGTTGTGGAAAACCCGGCAAAGTTTGTAAAAAAAGGAGAAAACGGGTACTATGGCTCTACGAACTACTCATATGCAGGATACTTTTGTGATAGAAGGACTGGCAGGCAAGCGTACCCTTAAGGGGGCCATTGCCGTAAGCGGTGCGAAGAACGCCGCACTCAAGCTCATGGCGGCGTCCCTCGTGTTTCGTGATCGCGTGGTACTCAAGAATGTTCCCGATATTGAAGATGTGCGCCGCATGGCGGACTTGCTTGCGCACTTGGGAGCGAAGATCTCCTTCTCGCGCGGGACCATGGAGATCATGCCTCCACAGAACGGCAATCTCCCCGAGATCGCACCTGACATTGCCAAGCGCATGCGCGCATCGGTGGTGCTCACCGGGCCGATCCTCGCGCGTTACGGCAAGGTTTCCTTTCCTCATCCCGGCGGATGTGTGATCGGTGCGCGACCGATCGATATTTTTATCAAAGGATTTGACGCGATGGGAGCCCGATCTGTCTCTGATGCCAAGGGGTATCGTATCGTGACTCGGGGTGCGCACCTTGTGGGGGCGGAAATATTCTTTCGGAAGCAGAGCGTGACGGCGACGGAGACATTTATGATCGCGGCAGTGCTCGCAAAGGGAACGACGGTACTCAAGAATGCCGCAATGGAGCCGGAGATCGAGGATTTGGCAAAATTTCTCATTGCGGGCGGGGCGCGCGTCAGCGGTGTCGGTACGCCGACCGTCACGATTCATGGCGGCGGCTTCCTCTCAATGCGCGGGAAGACGCATACAACTACTCCGGACCGCATTGAGGCGGGGAGTTTTCTCATCCTTGCGGCGCTCGCCGGGCAGGATGTTGAGGTGACGCGGCTCAATCCCGCGCATCTTGAGTCGCTGACGGCTGCTTTGACCGAAGCAGGGGTGCCGCTCTCTGTGGGGAAGACAAGCATTCGTGTTCATCCGAAAGGAAAAGTCCCAAAACTTATTTCACAGTCAATTCAAACGCATGAGTACCCGGGCTTTCCAACCGATCTGCAGGCGCCCATGACCATTCTTCTCACGCAGGCGCACGGCGAGGCGATGGTGTTTGAAACTATTTTTGAAGGGCGTCTCAACTACACCGAGTCGCTCAAAGGAATGGGAGCGGACATTACCATGATGGATCCTCACCGCATATTGGTGAAGGGACCCGAGCCGCTCAAAGGCAGAAATCTGGAGAGCCCGGACCTCCGTGCCGGTCTTGCCTTCGTGATCGCGGCGACGATCGCCAAAGGGCGCTCCGTCATCCACAATGTGTACAATATCGATCGCGGGTATGAGAATATCGAAGGACGCTTGCGCAAGATCGGTGTCAAAATAGAACGTATTCCCGCATAATTTTTATGGCATTCTTCGCAACAAAAGTAGGCATTGATCTCGGCACGGCGAATACGCTGGTGTTTTTGCCGGGCAAGGGGATCGTGCTCAACGAGCCGTCGGTGGTCGCCGTCTCTGAGCAGGAGAACAAGATCCTCGCGGTGGGGATCGAAGCAAAGAAAATGATCGGGCGCACTCCCGAGAGTATCGTCGCGTATCGCCCAATGCGCGACGGTGTCATTGCCGACTATCGCGTGACGGAAGCAATGCTCCGGTACTACATCGAAAAAGCGCTCGGCAAATGGAATTTTTGGAAACCTGAGGTCATGATCTCCGTGCCGGCGGGAGTCTCATCCACCGAGCGTCGTGCGGTGATAGAAGCGGCGATCAAAGCGGGGGCAAAGAACGCGTACGTCGTGAAAGAACCGATCCTCGCGGCCATCGGTGCCGGTATTCCCATCTATGAACCGCGCGGACACATGATCGTTGACATCGGCGGTGGGACGACGGACGTCGCGGTCATCTCGCTTGGCGGCATCGTGGCGTCAACGTCGGTCAAATGTGCGGGGGATCGCATTGATCATGCCATCGCTGATTATATTAAAAAGAGTTTCAACCTCGCTATCGGCGAGAAGACCGCTGAGCAGGTCAAGATCCAGGTCGCGTCCGCAGTGCCCATGGAAGAACAGATCGAGACGGTCATCAAGGGGCGTGACTTCATCACGGGGCTCCCGCGAGCCGTGGAGGTATCGACGAACGATATCGTGAAGGCTATCGATCCGGAGCTTCGTCAGATCATCAAGGCGATCAAAGACGTACTCCAAGAGACGCCGCCGGAGCTTGCCTCGGACATCATCGATAACGGCATCACCATGACGGGTGGCACATCGCAGCTGCGCAATCTCACTGAGCTCGTGTATCGTCGCACCGGGGTACAGGCAACGCTCGCCAAGGACCCCCTCTATTGTGTGGCCAATGGCACCGGCATCGCGCTTGAGCATTTGGATACCTATAAAAAAAGTATTATCTCGAAGCGGGGGTAACAGCGCTACGTGCTCGCGCATTGCTTTGTAGCTATTGACTTTTTTGTACAGCTGTAGTATACTATGCAATAGTAATGGTATGCAGATTTGATTATGCAAGGTAAGGTGTCTCGCGGAGGACTCCAAATGTTCGAAGATAGAATATACCACAGTTACTCATTTAAATGTCCAACGAAGGGGTATTACGGTGAGATAAATAACTTCCCTTATCCGTTGGACAAAGATGTCTGCCCGATGTGTCATCAACCAAAAGGCACCAGCGACGGGGAGTGCGCTTTTACGATTGTTTCTTTCGTACCCAGCGATATCGTGGCCGAGAAACTGAGTGCCGCTGCAGGGGCCATAGTCTCCTTTTTGGGCCCCGAGGCGTGCACACTCTAAAAACAATTTTGCAAACAGTGCCAGCCGCTCCATGGACAGGAGCGGCTTCTTTTTGCCCATTGGAGCGCTTCCAAGTACAATGGGTGCAATGGATGAGATTTTTACGAGCTATACGGCCAACGGCGACCTGCATCATGCGTACCTTATAGAAGGGGACGTCGCGGCATCAAAAGCCACGCTTTACGCGCACCTTCAAAACGCCGAATTGCCTCACGAGGGGCATCCGGATTTTTGGGCGGGGGAGTTTGAGGTGTTGGGTATCGACGAAAGTCGCGCCCTCAAGGAGGTGCAGATGGGGGGTCCTGTCGCAGGTGCACACCGCGTCTTTGTGGTGATGACGACGCTCATTACTCACGAAGCGCAGAACGCGCTACTTAAAGTTTTTGAAGATCCGACACCGGGATCACATTTTTTCCTGCTTACTCCGTCGGCGTACGCACTCTTGCCGACGCTTCGTTCGCGCATGATGCGCGCGGGGGGGAGTGTGTCGGAGGACGCTGTCTCGCCAGAGGCGGAGGCGTTCCTCAACGCGCCGCTCAAGGGGCGTCTTGATCTCGCAAAAAAGATCGCAGACAAGAAAGACCGAGCGTATGCGATCATGCTTGCGGATGAGCTCACGCGGATCCTTCATGCACGGTTTCTTTCGGCGGGCGCCATGCCGCAGCCGGAAGGGGTGCGGGCGCTCGAAGCGGCCTCCCTCGTTCGAGGATACTTGAACGACCGCGCACCGGCGCTTAAAATGCTGTTTGAATATTTGGCGCTCGTCCTGTAGTGAAGCCCGCGTTCCTACAGGAACTCGCGCTTCCGTAGAAGTGTGTACCCGTGTTAGTATATCGTCATGCAATACAACTTTACCCCATTCAAGAAAAAAATAAGTGAGACCGCCGAGTGGCTTTCCTCAGAGCTCTCCGGTATTCATACCGGTCGGGCGACTCCCGCGTTACTTGATCTCGTCTCCATTGACTCCTATGGCTCGCGTACCGCGGTGCCTCACGTTGCGAGCATTACTATTGAGGATCCCAAGACCCTTCGCGTCTCGCCGTGGGATAAGGCGCAGGTCAAGGTGATCGAAAAAGCGATCTACGACGCAAACCTCGGCGTTTCGGTGTCCGTTGATGCGGAAGGGCTCCGCATTATTTTCCCCGAGCTTACGACCGAGCGCCGCACACAGTTCGTGAAGCTCGCGCGCACGAAGCTCGAAGATGCACGCATCGCGCTGCGCAGTGAGCGAGAAAAAGTATGGAGCGAGATCCAGGAGCACGAGCGCGACGGCAAAATGTCTGAAGATGAAAAATTCCGCGGGAAAGATGACCTTCAAAAATTTGTTGATGAGGGAAATGCGCGGCTCGAAGAGATCTCAGACAAGAAGGAACGCGAGATCATGGGGTAGTGGTTCGGTAGCCTCTCGTCATTATAATGTCCATCCTTATTTTTATTGCGGTCCTGGTCGTGTTGATCGTTGCCCACGAATTTGGGCATTTTGTTGTTGCGAAAGCATCGGGTATTCGTGTTGATGAATTTGGCATCGGCTTTCCTCCGCGCCTGTGGGGGAAGAAAGTGGGGGAGACGGAGTATACGGTGAATGCCATTCCATTCGGTGGATTTGTAAAGATCTTTGGGGAGGACCCCGATCAGGTGTCCATCGCAGGCCCTGATGCGGCACGGAGCTTTGTGCATAAGCCCAAGTACATTCAGGCGGCAGTCATCGTCGCCGGTGTCGCATTCAATATCCTACTCGCGTGGGGGTTGATCTCGCTTGGCTTTTTGATCGGATTGCCGACTTCGGCTGATGCAGTTCGTGCGGGAGCAACCCTTCATTCTCCGGCTGTTGTTATTACTGACGTTGCGCCGTCTTCGCCCGCAGAACATGCCGGGGTGAAGGCGGGAGACAAGATTCTTGCAATGGAGAGTGGGAATGAGCATGTGCCGGCAGATACGGTTGAAGACGTGCAGGCATTTATCGCGAACCACGGGAGTCAAAGCATTGTATTCTCATATTCCCGCGGCGGAGCACAGGGGACGTACACAATCGTGCCCACCACAGGGATCGTGGAGGGGAGGCCCGCGGTGGGGGTGGCGCTTGACCTGATCGGCACGCTTAAGCTTGGGTTGCCACAGGCACTCTGGGAGGGAGGCAAGCTCACGGTCTCGCTTACACAGGCAACGGCGAAGGCCTTGGGAGCGTTTCTTAAGGAGACGGTCATGGGCAAAGCAGATCTCTCGCAGGTTACGGGGCCGGTTGGGCTTGTCGAGACTACCGGCGATGTCGTATCGTTTGGCTTCGTATACCTCCTCTCATTCATGGCGCTTATCTCCATCAATCTCGCCATTATCAACCTCATCCCATTTCCGGCGCTTGATGGTGGGCGGCTCCTTTTCATTATTATTGAGAGTATCAAAGGGTCGCCCATCAAGCCGCGCATCGCTAATTTGGTGAATACCGTGGGCTTCGCGCTCCTGCTGCTTCTGATGGTTGTGGTGACCTATCACGACGTTGCAAAACTAGTGACGGGATAGCAACTTGGATACCCGACGT
>MHUS01000018.1:0-6943 GCA_001823505.1 Candidatus Yonathbacteria bacterium RIFCSPHIGHO2_01_FULL_51_10
ATGGTATACCGCTACAGTATCCCACGGGGATGTTGCGTTTCAGGGTAGAATTCAGGATAGACGACTTGACAGGATAGCACAAAACGTCAAAAACCCATTGAAACAACCCCACCGTTACCCTATGTGCGCAACGAGGAGGACCGCCGCCATGATCCATGTGGTGATAGCCGACACCGTACACCAAAAACACCACGCGCGGATAACACGCCACTCTAGATACACAAAGTAGAGAGACATGACCACCCCCGCACTTACTATGAGTCGCTCGATATTAGTGAGAAACATTGCATGCGGAGTGTTCCCCAAGAGCAAAAGCGTCACCACCGCCACACCACCGTAGAAGATGATCCCCAAAAGGTCATTGTGGATACCGACTGTTTTGTTGTGCACGTCACCCAGCACTGTGTGGCACTCACTGCCGATCATGCACACCGGTTCTTGGTCGCGCATGCGACTCAAAAAAAGATACGCGCATTCTCCGATCCCCATGAGTGCCAAGATGAAGATGCCCAGTGTTGCGGTCATGAGATAAAGTTACGCGATAATTTCTTCTGGGAGTTTCTTGGGCGTAATGCCATGGACGATCAAAAGTTTTTCGAATTCCGCGCGCTCGAGCGTCTCTACTTTCATGAGCTCTGCCGCAATCGCATCAAGTGCTTTGCGGTGCGTTGTGATCACTTCTTCTGCGCGTGTACGAGCCTCGGTCATGATGCGCGACACCTCATCATCGATCGCGTGCGACATCGCTTCAGAATATTCGTGTTCGTTGAGTCCGCGGCCAAAGAGCGTCCGTCCGCCCATTCCTTCGAGTGCGACGGGTCCCAGTTTCTCCGACATACCATACTTCGTCACCATGTCACGAGCAAGTGCGGTGCCGACCTGCAGGTCATTTGATGGTCCTGTGGTCAAGTCACCAAAGAGCATGAGCTCCGTCACATACCCGCCGAGCGACACCGCGATGTCATCAAGAAATACTTTGCGCGTCTGCATACGGCGCTCCTCGAGCGGGAGTTTGAGCGTATATCCGGCCGCGTGCCCGCGTGAGATGATCGATATCTTATGTACCGGATCGGCATCCGGAAGAACCGAAGAGATAAGCGCATGGCCCGCCTCGTGGTATGCCGTCACCTCCTTTTCCTTCTTGGAAAGGAGGTGGCTCTTGCGCTCAGGTCCCAGCATCACCTTCTCAATAGAGCGAATGAGGTCATATTGGGTAACCTCTTTGCGGTTCTCGCGCGCGGCAAGGATCGCGCCTTCGTTCATCAATGATCCAAGATCCGCCCCCGAGAACCCGGGCGTACGCTCGGCAATGACGCGCAGCTTCACATCAGGCCCCAGCGGCTTTTTCCCCGCGTGAATACCCAAGATCGCCTCACGATCATCAATGTCAGGTAGATCAAGCGTCACGCGGCGATCAAAGCGCCCTGGCCGCAGAAGTGCCGGGTCGAGGACATCGGGGCGATTCGTCGCCGCCATGACGATGACCTTCTCATTCGGCTCGAAGCCATCCATTTCCACGAGGATCTGGTTGAGTGTTTGTTCGCGTTCGTCGTTGCCGCCGCCAACACCGGTGCCGCGCACGCGACCCACGGCATCGATCTCGTCAACGAAGATGATCGCAGGCGCGGCTTTCTTTGCCATCTGGAAGAGATCACGCACGCGCGACGCACCAACACCGACAAACATCTCCACGAACTCCGAGCCGGAGATGATGAAGAACGGCACACCCGCTTCTCCCGCGACCGCACGCGCGAGGAGCGTCTTGCCGGTACCCGGAGCCCCCACCAAGAGCACACCCTTCGGGATACGCGCGCCAATATCAAGAAACTTTTTTGGATTTTTGAGGAAATCAACGATCTCAAGTAATTCTTCCTTCGCTTCTTTCACGCCGGCCACGTCCTTGAAGAGCACCCGCTGACTCTTGTCATTCGGATCAATAATGCGCGCCTTGGACTGCCCGAAGGAAAATGCCTGCATCCCGGCACCGCGCGCCTGCCGTGTCAGCATCCAGAAGAAGACGCCAATGAGAATGAGTGGGATCAAGAACGGCAAGAGGCTCACCGTCCAGAACCAAAACCCGGATGGTGCCTTCACGTCAACGGCAACGCCAGCGAGATTCTCGGAAGTGATGCCATAATTGGCAAGTGTCTGTGAGAATGAACTATCGGACTCTTTCTTACTCTTTTTCTCTACATTGTCAGCTTTGTAGTGCACCGTGAGGTCGTCCGCCTCAACCGTCACCTTGTCCACCAACCCACCACGAATATCCTCCGCAACCTGCGAGACAGGGATCTGCTCAACTCCCGCGCCGCGGTCAATGACCGCCGAGTAGACCGCCGCGATAAGAACGAGAATGAGGAGCGCATTGATAATATTGACGAAAAACTGCTGCTTGGGACCCCGCGGAGGCAGGATACTGCGCTTCGGATTTCGCTTCCCTCCTTTGTTATTTGATTGTTTTTCGGGGAGTAGTGCCATAATCGAGACATTATATAGGAAAGGAGGGATTTTGGGAACCAAGTGCTGCCTGTTTGTGGAACACGCGCTTCCCTGCTACCATTCTCTGTATTATGGCACTGGTAGAAAACCGCAAAGCACGTTTCCATTTTGACCTCCTCGAAAACTTCGAGGCGGGCTTGGAGCTCTTGGGTTTTGAGGTGAAGGCACTTCGCAAAGGACAGGGGTCGCTTGATGGCGCGCATGTGATCGTGCGCGGCGGCGAGGCGTATTTGGTAGGAATGCACATCCCCCCCTTTCAGGAAGCCAATACACCCAAAGACTACGACACGCGCAGAACCAGGCGCCTCCTCCTCTCAAAGAAAGAGATCATAGCGCTCGGCGATGCCGAGGGAACAAAAGGATTGACAGTTGTGCCACTTTCGGTGTATAATAAGAACTCAAAGCTCAAACTCTCGGTCGCGATCGCCCGGGGCAAAACTCACGGCGACAAGCGTGAATCGATCAAACGCCGCGAGGCGGATCGCGAAGCACAGCGCGCACTGCGAGGAGGAGCTTGAACATTGAAAAGAAATGTTGTATGGGGATGCATGGCATCGACAAGAGGATTGTCGTGAAGATGCGCGATGCCGAGAGCCGACGATCTCGTAAAATCATCGGAAAACGATACCTGCCAAATCTTTGGTAGCAAAGGCGAAGGGCGTTGTTTCTCCGTACTTTACGGCAAACAGCTTCACCCCGGCTTACGCTTTAGTGTAAGCCCCCGTTCCCTCTCGAAGTATCTGATATCGAGTACGGAGCGTCATATCTTCAGATGTAGCGACTGCGACCGCTTCGGCGCACTGGCGAATCCATAGGAGCTTGGGCACTGCGAAGTTTTGCACGCTTCATATTCGCAGAGCCGAGACACAAGAAACGTGCTACGCATTGTAGACACATCTTCCGTCCCTTCTTGCACGGGGGTTCGACTCCCCCCATCTCCACCAAATTTGGTTCAAAAAACACCCCGCGCGGGGTGTTTTTTGTTTACCAAATTTAGGTGGAGATGGAGCAAGACGCCTGCGTGTCTTGTGGGGGGAGTCGAACCGCCACAGCCATACCGAGTGAAGCGAGGTGGCGAGGCGCGCCCAGCAGTACTTACGAGACGAGCGGCTCTGCCGTGAAGCGAGTTAGTAACTGCGGGGTCGATTCCCACTGTGAGATGGGGGAGTCGAAAGACGGAAGCGGTATACAAGACGAGTGAAGCGAGTGCTTGTCGCTGAGTCGGGGTCGCGAGTACTTAGATTTTTGTAAGCTTGCGTAACAAAAAACTTAGTAACTCGTGACCGATTCCCCCACCTGCGGCACTTTCGTGGAGGAGTCGAAAAGCGGAGCCATATTTTCTCAGCAGAGAAAACGGCGAGCTGGGGCTGCGACCGAGGCGAGTGGCGACGAGTCGAGAGTTGTAGCCGACTCCTCCACGCATCGTATTTGACAATATGCTATATTATAGTGTATTGTATTTAGCGAATAAACTGCTCTTTACGTTATTTCCAACTTGCAACTGGAGGATTCGAATGGCAATCTCAAAATCTGATGTCAACCGTTTTGCACCCGGCACCGCCGAATACATCGTGGTGCACGGCCTTTGGAGGGCAAGCCGTGGCCGCAAACTTTCTGCAACCCTTTCCTGGCTTAAGAATCCCACCGAGGCTCTGGAGTGGGCAAAACGTTTTGCATACTTCCCCGACTCGGGATCATATCTCGAAGGAAAAGTCCCCGAATACTACGTCTGTGGTGAATGTGGCGCAAGTGGCGTCAAGTTGTGGCGTGAATACCAGACATTCCTCGATCACCAGTCGCTGCGATGCCTGATCTGCGCATGCCGTGAACAAGACAAGGTTCGCACTCCTACCGAAGACGGCTGTTCGCTCTATACGGATAAGGTTCATCACTGGTACAGGACTGCGACCACACGGCCTGGTTGGTGGAATGGCTATGATCCGAAGGACGGTCCACCTCCAGACGCAATCGAGACACGAACCGAACGTGACAAGACAGACCAAATCGGCTGGCGCGTTCCTGCAGTTCCTACCGAGGAGGGCAACACATACTGGGGTTATACCTCTGTCCCAACGTCCGGGATAAACTGGTGGTGCAAGTTACCCACTCTCTCGGTCAACAAGACCTCCTAGACTCAACACATCATCGACTCACGAGACCGCATGGTTCACCCAGCGGTCTCTTCCTTTTTCTCCAACTCAACACCTAACCTACGATCGACTCCTCCATAAGTGCACACCGCACGGTACAACCGTACAATATTTTCATTAGCAATTCCCCCTCCCCTCTGCTAGAGTGGCCTCATGCGGAAAAGCATCCCCCACAAAGCATACGACCTCATCGTCATCGGCGGCGGACCCTCCGGGATGATGTGCGCGGGCCGCGCGGCCGAACGTGGCGCGCGGGTGCTCCTCCTTGAGAAAAATACGGTGCTCGGAAAGAAGCTTGCCATCACGGGCGGTGGCCGCTGCAACATCACCAACGCAGAATTTGACGTGCGGGCGTTCCTTGAGAACTTCCCCGAGTCCCGAGACTACCTCTACTCCCCCTTCTCAAAATTCTCTTCCAAAGACACTGTCGCATTCTTCACTCAGCATGGCCTGCCGCTCAAGACAGAGGACAAAAAACGCGCCTTCCCCAAGACAGACCGCGCGCCGGATGTCGTCATCGCGATGGAGCGCTTCATGCGGAAGCACGATGTGACGGTCAAAACTGGAGACCCTGTTGCCACACTTACCAAACTCCCCAACGGACAATTCTTGGTCAAAACGAAAAATGGCGACCAGTACTCCGCGCGAAGTGTCGCCATAGCGACCGGTGGTATGGCACAGCCGGAGACGGGCTCAACGGGTGATGGCTTCACCATGCTCAAGCGGCTCGGCCACACGATCGTCCATCCAAACCCCAACATCGTCCCCCTCACCTCAACAACGAAGTGGGTGCGCACGCTCGCAGGGACGTCGCTCCCGCTCGTGCGGATACGCTTCCTACAGAACGGCAAGGTTGCTCTCAAAAAACAAGGGGGGATTCTCTTCACACACTTCGGTGTCTCAGGTCCGATGATCCTTAATTCCTCCTTTGCGGTGAGCAAGCTCCGCAAGACGGGTCCGGTTGAAGCATCGCTTGACCTCTTCCCCAAAAGCGACGAAGCGGCACTCGATGCACAGCTCATCACACTCTTTGAAAACAACAAAAACAAACTTTTGAAAAATGTTCTCTCTGATCTCATGCCTGCCTCTGTTGCGCGCGAAGTCCTCGCGCTGGCACCTCTTCCCATCGCCGACAGGAAGGTGCACTCCGTCACCAAAGAAGAGCGCCGCGCATTGGCACAGCTGCTTAAGGATCTGCGATTCTCGATCAAAGGCACCCTCGGCTACGACAAAGCGGTAATAGCCGACGGCGGCGTTGACCTTGAGGAAGTTGATCTCAAAACCATGAGCTCCAAGCTCTGCCCCAACCTCTACCTCTTGGGTGATGTGCTCAATATCAACAGACCATCCGGAGGATTCTCACTCCAGCTTTGCTGGACGACCGGATTTGTCGCGGGAACCGAGGCGGGAGACAGCGCGCGACGAGGAAAGAAAAGCGGTCGGTAAAGCACTTGCGCCTTGAGCCCCTGCGTGGTATAGCTATGTTCAGTATGCACCTTGGATTCCCTTGGTGCTAAAATTTTGTACCCCCACAATCAAACACGAGGAGTAATTCATGAAACTGTGCACTGACAAGACCTTTCCTTTCGGAAGATTCAGCGACTTCGCAACACTTACCGATATCGAAGCTGCAGCGTCAAAAGGCGACCCGATCGGTAGATTTACACTCACGCTTCTCGGCGAGAAAATCTGGTCAGAAGAATTTATTGTGAGCGTATATCTCAATGGAAACGATCTCGGGTTCCTCACTGTCACACACCCTGCCCTTTCGAAGAGCGTTTTCTTGAACAGAGAGCACCCAACGATGAGCGAGATAATTGATCGGATCATCGAAACAAGTGCTGCTGACAGAGAACATCTCGATCAGCAAATACGCGCACCGGAAGAAAAGCGTTCTGCTATCGAGCATGCAATCGGGAACATCGACATATCCATTGCCATTGCGGCGGCACGTGAAAAATACCCCGAGCTTGGAAAAATCCGGCCGTACTCAAGGTGGAATGACTTCGATATCTATCTCGTTGATACTGATCGTGAAAATGGAGTATTCAATGCTCCATTGTTTGTCCGCATGAACAACAACCATGAAGTGGCCGAGACCTTGCTTCTTGAACGTACTTCCTACTATGGATGGACGGATATGAGTGACGGCCAGCGACTGCTTGAATTGTTTGCGGCACGAGCGATTGACGCTCTGCAGGGAGTTGGCGATTCCGAATCTGCCGAGCAAATAGTTCGGGGAAATTTCAACTTGCACCCGGACGATTGGCGGGAGAGCGGCTCCAAAATAACCT
>MHUS01000018.1:6957-15072 GCA_001823505.1 Candidatus Yonathbacteria bacterium RIFCSPHIGHO2_01_FULL_51_10
ACTGGAAGCATAAAGAGAATCTGATGAAAACAACTTTTTTGAGCGGGCGACGCAAGTCGCCCGCTCTTTCTTTTTTCACTACCGGGTTGACTTCCTCCCCTTTATTTACTATACTTTCTTTTGCTTGATACGGTCCGCCTAAGGCGGATTTTCCAACAGGCAATCCGCCGCGGCGTGCCGCCCTGCGGGAACCATATAACCCTTTGAAAGAACGAATTCGCATCAATAATCAGATACGCGCAGCCGAACTCCGGGTCATCACCAATACCGGCGAGGCATTGGGTGTTCTGCAGACGCGTGATGCCATTACTGAGGCAGAAAAGCGCGGACTTGATCTCATTGAGATCTCTCCCAACGCCACTCCCCCCGTTGCCAAGATCATGGACTACGGGAAGTATCAGTATGAGCAGAGCAAGCGCGACCGTGACGCAAAGGCAAAGGCGCACATTACTGAAACCAAATCGCTCCAGGTCAAGATCGGCACATCCGAACACGACCTCGAGCTGAAGGCCAAGAATGCCGCCAAGTGGCTCCGCGAAGGACACCGCGTAAAAATTGATCTCTTCCTCACGGGGCGATCAAAATATGCGGAGCTTAATTTCAAGAAAGAGCGCCTCGACCGAGTGCTCACCTTGATTCCCGAAGCGTACAAGATCGCAGCGGGACCAGAAAAAAGCTTGAAGGGCCTCACGGTCGTCATTGAACGATCAAAGGGCGGGAAGCCGCAAGAAGCTACCGGCGAGAAGAAAGCGTAATACATCAATATGAAAACAAACAAGTCACTCACCAAACGATTCAGAGTCACCAAGTCGGGCAAGATCCTTGGCCGCAAGCCGGGTGGCAACCATTTTAATGCCAAGCAGTCACGCAACCGCCAACTTGAGGGGAAGCGCGCCGTGTCATTCGCCATGACGACCCGCACCAAGCGCCGCATGCTCACCGGACTTATTTAATCTACTAACATACTGCCACTACCATGACACGCGTAAAAGGAGGAACAATTTCACTCAAGCGCCGCCGCAATGTCTTAAAGCAGGTCAAGGGTTACCGCTTTGGACTCGGCACGAAAGAGCGCCAGGCACGCGAGGCTATCGCGCATGCGGGGACGCACGCGTTCGCACACCGTCGCGACAAGAAGAATGACTTCCGCCGCCTTTGGACAGTCCGCATCAATGCGGCACTTCGCCCCCTCGGATTCTCCTACAGCGCGTTCATCGGAGCACTCAAGAAAAAGAATATCGAGCTTGACCGCAAGATACTCTCACAGATCGCCGATGAGAATCCTGAGGTATTCGCTCAGGTTGTCGCAGCGGCAAAGTAGTAGTCGCCATATCATATCAGCCCGCCAGCAAAAATCCGCCACATGGCGGATTTTTGCTGGGATAATTTCCTTGACACAACGCTATCTTTTGTGCTAATCTATGACTTAGTAGTTTTTGAGGAAAACCGAAAATTTTTCACCTCCAAGGGTAGAAATTGGGACCAGTCGCTTCTCCCCTAAGTGACAAAATCCTGGATCGGACTTCCCTCTCCAACGCCATGGCGCTCGCACGATCCCTCCCTAGGTGTTCGTAGCGCCGGGCGTTTTTTCTTTTTGTTTGTACCGAGTATTACAGAATTCGCTCCTCGCCTTTGCTGCCACCGCCGCCGATCCCATCGTCGTTGCGATACACATACTCATGCGCATCTTTTTGAGACTTCACCATTTCCACGACACGCGCAATGAGGTTTTTTGGGCTTGGGTCGTACACGATGATGTCACTCGGGCGGTGCCCTTTTTCAATGATCGTCTTGATGATCTCGTCCGTCGCCCATGATCCTTCAAGGATCCCGATGGGCTTCTTGTCTTCAAAGGCAACGGTGAACTCATGGATCGTGCCCACGCGCCCACAGCCAAGCACCACGGCATCTGACGAACGGGTGAGAAGCAGATCACGACCGGGGTACCCGAATCCGGTGTAAATGATCACATCCATGTAGTCGAGCGGCAGGCCATAAACCTCCACGTGTTCCCGCTCGGTAGAGGCTGGAGAGAGCCCGATGGAGAGCCCCCCTTCTTCCTTTGCCCCCATTGCAGCCCACATGGGAAAGCCCGTCGTGGCGCCCGTAACGATGATGCCTCCTTGGCGAACGATCTCCCGGCCAAGCTCCTTGGCAAGATCCATCGCTTCCGGCCCGCAGTGGCCCGTCTCCGCAGCACCCGAGATTGAGATCTTGTAGCGAAGGTGCTCATGCTTGGTGTTGTTGACGTGATCAAGATTCGTAGATGCGTTGGTCATAACGATGTATTAAAAATCAATAGTAAAAACTTCACCTTCCTGTGGCACGGCGGCATCCAGCCCCAAGTAGTCGCGTGCGCGCTGGGCAAAGAAGAGCAGACCCTTCGGTTCACCATGTACCAGAAATACTTTTTTGAGCGAGTCGATGGCAGGCTCAATGAAGGTGAGGAGCTCGGCGCCGTCTTTGTGCGCGGAATATCCGTGGATCGTGGTGATCTGCGCCCGCACAGGAATCACCTCACCTTCGATCGTTACCTCTTTCGCACCATCTTGGATCATGCGCCCCATCGTCCCTGCGGCCTGATACCCTACGATGAGCATTGTTGACTTTGGGTCTGCGAGATGCCGCTTGAGATGCTTCACTACCCTGCCGCCATTAGACATTCCGGAGCCTGCCATAATGATCTTTGGGTCGGGAGTTTCTGCTATCGCATCGGACTCTTGACGGGACAGGGTGAAGTGGAGGCGCGGGAATTTAAAAATATCATCACCCGAAGCGATCGCCGCCATTGCCGTTTTGTTGAAGTATTGATCGTTCTCCTCAGCTTTGTAGATCTCGGTCACTTTGATTGCAAGCGGCGAATCCAAAAACACCGGAACTTCGGGGATTTTCTTGTGCTCAACAAGATCATTGATCTCAAAGAGCACTTCTTGAGTGCGCTCGATGGAGAACGCGGGGATAATAAGCGCGCCACCGCGAAGCACCGTGCTCTCGATCACATCCTCAAGAATGTGCTTGCGTGTATCGCGGTCTTCATGCTCATGATCTCCATAGAGACTCTCCATCACAAGGTAATCGGGTTGGGTGAGTGCCTCGGTATTGTGCAGAAGGGGCGCCGGCGAGTTCCCCAAGTCGCCTGAGAACACGATGGTCTTGCCGCCACGCGTAAGCTCTACCATAGAGGAGCCCAGGATGTGCCCGGCGTCATGGAGGGTCGCGGAAACGCCGCCGGGGAGCTCAAAGCTCTGCCGATAGGGCTTGGCTTGCCAGTGCGACATCGCTTTCTCCACATCCGCCTCATTATAGAGCGGCTTGGTGCCCTTTGCTTCCGCTTCCCTGCGGAGCACTCCCATGCTGTCAGTCAAAATAAGTCGAGCCATGTCACGGGTGGGGGGTGTTGAATAGATCGTCCCATGAAATCCCTCGCGAATGAGCTTTGGGATGCGGCCGACATGGTCGAGGTGCGCGTGAGTCACGATGAGCACATCAACAGATGCGGGGTCATACGGAAATGCTGCGTGATTCTTTTCGTCAAAAACACTTCCCCCTTGAAAGAGACCGCAGTCGATCATGATCTTCACGCCGTGTCCTGGATTCCCCTCCCCAAGGATCGTGAGGAGAAAATTTGATCCGGTCACCATGCTTGCCGCTCCATAGAATCCCAGTGTTGTCTTCTGATCAGTCATGATTGGTTTATGCTATGTAAAAATTACGATAACGAATATAAAGCCCCCCGACGAACCCCCCGATAATATCAAACGCAAGGTCGCTTGCGGTATCGACAAAACTCCATGGATGCGCCCCACCAACGACATCTATCACATATTCAACGACTTCCCAGAGAAGCCCCACACCGAGTGCGCAGAGAACGGCAATAAGCAAAAGGGACTTTCTGCGCGCTACGTCCGAATACACATGCCATCGCACATTTAATATCCACACTGCACTGGCTCCAATCCACGATCCGGCGGCAAGGTGCATGGGACGATCAAGCCACAAGAAGTGATAGTACCACAGGAAATGGCCCGCGAGCGCATTGAAGAGAACAATGCCCACAAGGAGCCATATGAGAAACGCCGGGTAATGCTTGTGCTTCATTGAGCTCCAGTATACCAGTGAGAAAGAGACCCCGCCACTATCATTCTGGAACCCCTTCTACGCAAAATCCCCTGCGTGCGCAGAGGACCTAGTGGGGGCTACTCACGGAATATTGCCCTAGAATGACTCTAGGTGGGTGTCCGCACCAATGCGCCACGGCGCACTGAAGATATGAGACTCCCGTGCAATATAAATTTAGTCTAGATAATATCCCTGAGTAACCCTACGTATAGTATTATCCTTTCCGTGATCCTTTGCAACTTGACCCCGTTAGAAGTTTGTTTCGTATCTCTGCTTAGAACGCTTCGTCCGCGTAAATAAAGGAAAAATGAGCGCGCTCGTAATCAAAGATCTCGTCGGGGCGAAAAAACCGTGCAACTTCTTCTTTTGCCGCTTCGGGTGAATCCGACGCATGAACGATGTTTGACTGAATGGAAAGTGAGAGATCCCCGCGAATACTCCCGGCGTCAGCCTCGTACGCCTTCGTTGGACCAACGATGATGCGCGTCGCCGATACTGCGTTGATCCCGGAAAGCACCATGGCAACCACAGGAGACGACTTCATGAAGCTCTTGATGCCGACGAAGAACGGTTTGTCGGCAATATGCGCATAATGTGCCTCAAGAAGCGCGTCTTCAAGCTGGATCATCTTCATGCCCACGATCGCAAGACCTTTGCGCTCAAAGCGGGTAACGATCTCCCCCAAAAGCCCGCGCTGGATCGCATCGGGCTTCACGAGGATAAGGGTTTTCTCTTCTTTTGGATGTGCCATAGATTTTTTATTAGACATTAATAGCTCCTGTGCAGCGCATAGTAGCAGAAATAACGATAAATACCAATGCGTGTCGAGTGTACCTCTACGCTGCGGCTCCCCGGGCTTCTTCCACCATAAGGCTTTCTACTTTCCCCCGAATTCCGTACGCACTGGTGACCGTATTGAGGTTTGCTTCCCCGTCCCGCACAAGCTCAATCGCCCGAACAACCTCCCCTGCAGAATACACCTTACCCGCTTTGTTCGTGATTGTCCCTATACCATACAACGTATTATAGAGATGCTCAAAGGACGCGGCGGCGGCAACACGCTCGGCGTTCATTCTCCCCCGGTCTTCAAGGGTCTCCCGTCGTCTTTGGGGAGCTGTGTTTTGGGGAAATCTTTCCATGGTGCGATTACTTTATACTACTACTTCATTTGATACTTGCGCATAACTTCCGTCTCCACCTCCTCGCGGGGGCGGCCGTAGGTGAGCGCCGAGAGTTCTTTGATCTTCTCCACGATGGCGCGGTTGCCTTGCGGTGGTGGAAGGGTTGCAATATTGAACGGCCGTGATGGCACACCGTTCACGAGCATTTTTATGTACGCGTTCCAGTTCTCCTCCTTGATAATATCCTGTGCGGTGAAGACCGGCTTAAATTGCTCCTGGAGAAACTCTGCGTCCTCGGTTCCTACGCGAAAGACCGCCATGGACCCCACGTTGCCGAACACGGCGTTTTTGATCCCTTCTTCAAGTTGTTTTATGTATTGATGCGCGACGTTAAGCGAGAGGCGGTATTTGCGGGCTTCGGAAAGGATCGTTGCGATGGAGTCGGTCGTTACGTTTTGGAATTCATCAACGTAGAGGTAGAAGTCAGCCGGCTTCTCCCCCCGCGAGATGGCATCCACGCGCGAGAGCGCCGCCATGAGGATCTTGCCGACCAAAATAAGTCCGATCAAACTTGAATTTATATCACCCAAACGTCCCTTGGAGAGATTTACTAGGAAGATCTTTTTGGAATCCATGATGTCACGGAAATTGAATGCTGATCGCTCCTGCGCAATGATGGGCCGCATGACATCATTGGAAATAAAAACATCAAATTTGTTCGTGACGTACGGCACGTAGTTCGCCAAGCCCTGATCGCCCGTCGTCTTCTCCGCGTTATCCCAAAATTGCTTGATGATCGGGTTCTTGCATCGCGAAAGCTTGAGATCGCGGAACGCCTTGTCAGAAAGCACCCGCCCGATCTCAAGGAGCGTGTTGCCCGATGCGGGATCATCCATCACTAAGAGCGCGGAGTTGCGGAAGTACTGCTCAAAGGCAGGCCCGCCCGCGGTCTTCATGTCAAAAAGTTTGTTGAATATCGCAAGGAGTTCGTTGACCACAAAGATCTTCTGCTCAGGATACCGTTCGTCGTATTCAAGCATGTTAAGCCCCATGGGACGCGCCGTTGCCGCGGGGTCAAAGTAGATCACGTCATCAATTCGCTCGCGAGGAATGTTGGCTAAAATGTCATCAATATCGTTGCCGTGCGGATCAATGAAACAGACGCCATCACCATTCTTGATGTCCTGCACGATCATGTTCTTTAGGATCGTGGTCTTGCCGGTACCCGTCTGACCGATAACGTAGAAGTGCCGCATGCGGTCTTCGCGCGTCATGTGCACCGTCGTCTCGTGCCCTTGATAGCGATTGACCCCCAAAACGACGCCAGCCGACGCAATATCCACCGGAGCGGGAGCGCTCTTACCTGATGCCGCCTGCTTGAGCTGAGGAGCATCAAGGCGCGTTACGGGAAAATGAAAGAGCGTCGTGAGCTCTTTGAGTGAGAGCTCCATGTTGTCTCCTTCGGTATGCGCACGAAAAATAAAATCACGGAGAAATTTTGCTTTCTGCGCCCCTTCTACGTTAGTGAATTTAATTCCATTTCCCAGCGGGTCGGAGAACTGCTGGAAGGCAGACTCCACCTCAGAGGCGATCGCGTGTGCACGAGCTTCATCGCCTGCGGAGGCGATCACGCGGATGTTCGTGTCGATGATAGGGGTGGAGAGCTTGCGCTCCACCGCCTCAACAAGCTTTTGGTTGATCTCTTTAGTCTCCTCTTTCTTCTCCTTGCCCTCGGCGTGCTGTTTTTCGGTCTTTCCGCCCCAGAACATACTCTTGGCAACGTCTTTGAGCTCATGCGCCACATCCATGACCTCGCTCCGAAGCGCGACGCTCAACTTCTGCCCTTTGCGCAGGCGCTCCAGCGCACGGCGATACTCATGCATGTGCGCCTCAGGGCTAGGAGAGAAAACAAATTGCACCGCGGCACCTTCGCCTTCGTTCTTCATTTTTGCAAAGGCACTCAAGAGCACTTGTAGTGGGTCATGCTGAAAGGTGTCGTATGTTTTGATCGGCAGAATATCCTCATGGACAAATTTTGCGGAGCCGGCGATCGTTACGCCACCGTCAGAAAATGGATTGTAATCTTCCTTGTGCTCGCGCAGATCTGCATCAGGATACACCGCGCGAATATGTTTCTCAAAAAGATCTCCCTTGCTCGCGGGAACGCTCGCATAAAAAATGACCTCTTCGCTGTAGTTCGACTGAGCGATCTCGAGGGTAAAGACGTTCGCCGAAGAGTCCTTCTGTGCTCCATACGAGAGTGAGAGCATCCCGGAGTAGAACTGCTCCATCCGCGCCACGAGCTCGGCAAAGGTGCGCTCCTTGGCCTCCTCCCCAGCTTGCGGCAAGGTCACCTCATAGAGCTTCATCTGGAGTGCTTTGAAAATTCTCCCGCCGGCCTCAAGCCCCGGGATCGGCATCCCCGCCGCGAGGTACTGCACGAGGAAACGATGGAAGTCGTCCTCAACATGCACGTTGCCCGTGTGCTCGATCACCACGAGGGCATTCTTGAGCCCTTTCGTATTCATCACCTCGATCAACTGATCAATCTGCTCCTCATGTTCACCGGAGATATGGAGGACCTCCCGCTCGATCTCATCGGCCTTGAGGCGATAGTCGGGGGCGACCACCTCGTGCGGCGCTTTTTGGTATGAAGAAAGCTCCTCGCGAATAACGCGCTCGCGCTCTGGGTGCGCTGCGTTCTCGGGGATCCCCAATGCCTGCTCACGTTCGGCAACTTTGGCACGCAAGTACGCGATCTCCTCTTCGGGATTTTTGAATTGCGGCACGCTCTCTTTGCGCCACGCCGCATCCTCTTTTTTGTTTCCAAATGGCAGATTCATTGCCCATTAAGTATACCGCACACAAACAAAAA
>MHUS01000019.1 GCA_001823505.1 Candidatus Yonathbacteria bacterium RIFCSPHIGHO2_01_FULL_51_10
TGCGCCACGCCGCATCCTCTTTTTTGTTTCCAAATGGTAGATTCATTGCCCATTAAGTATACCGCACACAAACAAGCACGGCAAAAACCTGTTTTGTTATTATCTCCATTCCACCAACCTTAAAATTATTGGACGCTCGGCGTCCAATAATTTATGGGTGCTCTTTTTTTTCTTATCAAGCCGTCAAAACCTCGTGGCCATCCTCGGTCACCAAGACCGTATGCTCAAAATGGGCACTGCGTTTGCCGTCGGCGGTCTTGAAGGTGTAGCCGTCACGGTCAAGGATGATGGAGCGCGTACCTTCGTTGAGCATTGGCTCAATGGCGATCACCATGCCGGAGCGCAGCTTCGTTCCCGGGGTTTTTTGTGTGAAATTCGGAATATACGGCTCCTCGTGCACATGGTGCCCCACCCCATGCCCACCAAGCTCCCGCACAATGCCGTAGCGCGATCCCACGAATGACCCAATCGCGTTGCCAATGTCACTCACGCGCCCATCAGGGCGCACGACCTCGATCGCTTTCGTCAGAGACTCCTCCGTTACCGCAATGAGATCACGAGACTTTTCGTCCACAACTCCCACGGGCACCGTCATCGCCGCATCCACAAAAAGCCCTTTGTGTTTGAGTCCGAGATCAATGCCGATAATGTCTCCCTCTTTGAGCACGCGCTTCGCGTCGGGGATCCCATGAACGATCTCATTGTTGACCGATACGCAGAGCGTCGCCGGAAACGGATACCCGGCCCCGTCAGGAATGTAGTTCAAAAATGCCGGATCATCTCCGCCTTCGCGGATGAGACGCTCAGCAAGCGTGTCCAGCTCTTTGGTCGAGATGCCGGGGCACACCGCGTCACGAACCGCCGCAAGTACCTGCGCCAGCCGCTTGCCTCCCTCACGGAGTGCCTGTATCTCGTCTTCTTTGTAGATCGTGATCATGCAGGTTTTAAAATAGCGCGGATGACCGTATCGTGCACCTCTTCTATGGTGCCAGAACCATCGATCTCATGAAATTTGAAGTAATCGTGATTCTTAAAATAATTAATCGCGGGCACCACATGATCATCAAACCAACTCAAACGGCGATTGATATTCTCGTCTGTATCATCAGCACGTCCGCGGCTCTTGAGCATGTCAAATGCGCGCTTGTGTGAAATATTGAGATAAATGATGTGAGGATTCTCTCGCTTGTAGAATGCGAGTGCCGAGTGTAAAACCGGGGCCTCATGAGCGCGTCGAGAAAGACCATCTAAAACCAGGTGTTCATTCCCGGTGAATTGATTAATGAGTGTATCCGCCCACACCCACACCGGCAAAAACTCCGGCATAAGCCTTCCGTGCTCCATCACCTCGCGAGTGAGCTCGCTCGTAAAATTATTATTCTTCTCGGTAAACTCGCGGAAACGTGCGCCGGTTTCTATATAGAGCGCCTTGTGGGGCGTTTCCTTTTCCAAGTATTCAACCAAAAGCCGCGCCTGGGTGCCTTTGCCCGATCCTGACCTGCCAAAAAAAACGAATGTTTGAGGATGTTCCATAGTGTGAAGTATAGCAAACGAGGGTGCCTGACGCACCCTCATTGGTTAATTGTGTAAAATTACGAAAACCAAGGCTTCTTAATACTCCCGCATTGAGATCTGCGCGTCGATCTTCTTGATGAGATCGGTAACCACGGAAACAACGATGAGGAGTGCCGTGCCGCCGATGGCGAGCGTGGTGCTGCCCGTGATGGACTGCACAATGAAAGGAAGCACCGCGATAAGTCCGAGAAACACCGCGCCTACCATGGTGATGCGCGTGAGCACTTTTGCCAAGTACTCGGCGGTGGGGTTGCCGGGGCGCACACCGGGGATGAACGCACCGTTCTTCTGAAGATTCGTCGCCACGGAATCAGGCTCAAAGGTCACCGCAGTGTAGAAGAAGGTGAACATGAACACGAGACCGAAGTAGATGATGCTGTTGACCCACTGATTGCCCACGATATTGTCTCGGATAAAGATCCCGATCGTCTGAAGCGTCTGGTGCGATGAGACCGCCATGATATTCGCAAGCATCTGAGGAAATACCAAGATAGAAAGAGCGAAGATGATCGGAATGACGCCCGCTTGGTTGAGACGCAGCGGCAAGTATGTTGAGCCTCCCCCATAAACCTTCATGCCGCGCACACGCTTGGCGTAAGTGACCGGAATAGGACGCTCTGCTTCCGTGATGAATACGACCGCCGCAATGACAGCAATCGATATCAAAAGGAACCCGAGATACACGGGGATCTGAGAAACATCAAACTTCGCAATGTTCTGGCCGATCAACGCAGGGAGGCCGGAAATAATACCGGCAAAAATGATAAGTGAAACACCGTTACCGACACCAAACTCAGAGATAAGCTCTCCGATCCACATAAGCAGAAGGGAGCCCGCGGCAACAATGAGAGTGCTCACGATAAGCTCCTTGTTGGTAATGCCAACACCGATCGATCCCAAAAGTCCCTGGCTGCGCAAAAAGATCAAAAGCCCATATCCTTGAATAAGCGCAAGGGGTACCGTAAGAAGGCGTGAATATTGTGCAAATTTAAGACGCCCCGCGTCGCCCTCTTCATGATAGAGTGCCTTGAGCTTGGGCGACATCATCGTCAAAAGCTGCATGATGATGGAGCTCGTAATGTAGGGTCCTACGCCGAGCATCATGATAGAAACGGCCGAGAGCCCTCCTCCCGTCAAGACGTTGAAGAGCCCGAGGGCGCTGTTTTGAGAAAGAAGACCTTCAACACTACCGCCGGTCGCCGCGGGGATGGGGATCGCCGCAAGAAGGCGAAAGAGTGCAAGTGCCAAGAATACAAAAAGAATGCGTCCACGAAGACTCGAATCGCTTAGCATCATCTTAAGTTTTGTAAAAAAGGTGTTCATGGTATTACATCCACCTTACGCAAGGTGAGTTACTTGGCAACCGTTCCTCCCGCCTTCGTGATCGCTGCAAGGGCGCCGGCGGACACCACGCACCCCATGACATGCAACTTCTTCTCAAAGGCACCCTCGCCCACGATCTTTATTTTTGGCATTTTCCCTTTGCTCATTTTGACAACTCCACGCTCAATGAGCAAGTCCGGGGTCACTCGTGCACCACTGTTGAATACGCCGGCGATCGCCTCAAGTGTTACCGCCGTTGGGTACACGCGAGTCGCAACAACCGTGCGAGCACGGTTCTTTCCGTGGCCGCGACGCTTGGGCATTTTCTTGATGCGGTCGCGGATCTCAGGGCGGATCTTGTGTCCCGAGCGTGCCTTCTGACCTTTCGTGCCGCGTCCGGACGTTTTGCCGCGCTTGCCGCCACGGCCAACGTTGCGTTCTTTTTTGTTCGGATGATTCCTTTTGAGTTCGTGAAGTTGCATGGTTCGATCGTTATACTGCTTTCTCCTCGACAGGTGCTGCCACTGCCTCAACCGGAGCGACTACCTTTGCGTTCTTGGGCTTCTCCATTTTTTTGAGTGCCTCAATTGCAGCACGGGCGATATTGAGTTTGTTTTTGCTGCCGGAAAAGATCTTCGCTCCAGCATCTGTGATCCCCGCCAGGGTAAGTACGGTACGCACAGCACTTCCTGCGACAATACCGCGCCCGGGAGTCGGCATGATGCGGATGACCGCGCTGGCGTACTTTGCCTCTACGTCATGAGGGATGGACGACTTGTCGGTGAGTGCGATCTTGATCGCGCTCTTCTTCGCGCTGCGGATCGCTTTCTCTATAGCCGAAGCGGTGTCGCCCGACTTGCCGGTGCCGACGCCTACCGTTCCCTTGCGATCACCAACAACAATAGAAACCGCAAAGCTGAAACGGCGTCCTCCGGCAACCACACGGGCCACGCGACGGACATCGATCGTCTTGTGATCAAACTCCGAGCGCACACGGTCCGACCCTCCTTTGCGCATGGGGCGCTTGCCTCCACGACGATCTCCGCCGGATCCTCCACGAGGCGCACCGCGACGATCCCCTGTGCGCGGACGGAAATTGGGGCGAGCGGCATCCTTGGGCGCCTCTGCCACAGCAGCGACCGCCACAGGCGTTGCCGGTGTTTCTTCTGGGATAACAGTTGTTGGTTCGGTCGTCATACTGATGTATTAAAATACTAGCCCTCCTTCACGCGCTCCGTCGGCAAGCGCCTTCACGCGACCCATGTAGCGAAAACCGCCGCGATCAAAGACCACCTTCGTGATCTTCTTCTCTTGTGCCGCCTTGGCAAGCGCTTTTCCTACCGCGGATGCTCGCTCGACCTTGTTTCCTTTGCCGCCACCCATGTCAGATGCGGCGGCAAGCGTCTTGCCGGTCGTATCATCAATCAACTGAGCGTACATGAAACGATTTGATTTGTACACCGAAAGACGGGGCACTGCGTGCGTACCAGATACTTTGGCGCGGACACGTGCTTGTCGCCGTGCGCGTCCCTGAGTTTTTTTTGTGCCTTTGGTATTCATGGTATAGATCGTTATGCGGTCTTCTTACCCTCTTTGCGACGAACAACCTCGCCTTCGTAGCGAATTCCCTTACCCTTGTACGGCTCAGGCTTCTTCCACTCGCGCACCTCCGCGGCGAATGCGCCGACCTTGTCTTTGTCGATACCGGAAACGGTCATGACGTTCTTCTCCACGAGCACGGTAAGTCCTTCGGGGATGGGTACTTCCACTTTGTGTGAAAACCCAACCGAGAGGACCACTTTCTTCCCTGAAACTTCATATTTGTACCCAACACCTTCAACAATGAGTTTCTTTTGGAATGGCTTCTCCACACCTTCGACCATATTCTTCACATGTGCGGCATAGGTGCCCCAGAGAGATCGTGAGAATTTGTCGTCGCCTTTAGGAGCGAAGGTGATCGTGTTTCCCTCCATGGTGATCACCACCTGAGGCAAGAAGACGCGCGAAAGAGTCCCGAGCGGTCCTTTGACCGTGATCGTGTTTCCTTCTTGCTTCACCTCAACCTTTGAGGGAACCGTGATGATTTGTTTACCGATACGTGACATGTTGATTACCAAATATTGAAGAGCATCTCGCCACCCACTTGCGCCTTGCGAGCTTCATTGCCGGAAAGCACACCTTTCGGGGTTGAGAGCATCAGGGTTCCATATCCATTGCGCACCGACTTGATCTCCTTGGCGCCGCAGTAAAGTCTACGGGAAGGCTTGGAAAGGCGGTCCACGCCTTTTACTTTCGGGACATTGCGCTCGCCATAGATAAGTCCAATCTCAAGAAGCTTGACCGACTTGCGGTTCTTCTTAGTAATGCTTGCGATGTAACCGTGACGCTTGAGCGCCTCGGCAACAGCGAGGACAAACTTGGACTGCGGCACCGTCACAGTCTCGTGGCGAACCATTCCCGCATTCTTGATGCGGATCAGCATGTCTGAGATCGGATCGGTTACCATGATGATTTTCTTACGCCGGGAATAAGGCCTTCGTTGGCAAGCTCGCGGAAACAAATACGGCAAAGATCAAAGTCGCGCATGTAGCCCTTTTTTCGGCCACACTTAAAGCAGCGCCGCACGGTGCGCGTGCTGAACTTGGGCTTCTTCTGTGATCGTGCGATGACTGATGTTTTTGCCATAGAAATAGCCTTTTTGGCCGCTACCTCCCCCGATATCACACCTTGGTTCTTCTGGGTTTTACAAGCCCAAAAGGAGAAAGGCGGATCGAGGAACTAAGCCAAAAAGAAAGGCGACCCCTACGAGACACTGGGGTCACCAGGAGATACTACCAAACCTACAAATATTGTCAACAAAAAATTAGAGGTCGCATGTGTTCCACATGCGACCTCAATTAAACACCATTCCGAGAACCTCCTCCTCTCCTCTTAAGAACTTCAAGAGCAAGCCCCGGGAGAGCACCCTGCTGTACCCCCTTCGGCCTCCGCCTCTGGTCATCGAAGTCCCATCTTCCCTTCCTGTGATACAACGCGGTTGAGGCATGATTCCCTGAACATTCACTTGCCAGCGGACAAACCTGTTCAATACCACTCACTCGATGACATTGCCAGCATCCTTTACTTCCCAAGAACCAGAACGCGTGGGCTGCGTCAAAAGGATTTATTCCCATATCACGACATGCTTCCCAGAGAGCAGTCCGGAGAACTTCCGCCAACGTATACGCCGCATCAACAATTCCACTCCCCGTAACTATTCCAAGAGTGATACAGATGCGTTGCACATGGAGATCGACAGGAAATACTCCTTCAAGGCAAGGGACCAGCTCGAGCTCCTCATAAAATAGTGCGAGAAGGCTCAGAAGCTTTGGACCAAACCCTGAAAGAAGCTTCTTCCCGCCTTTCATCTGTATCGATCGATACACTTCATCGATACTTTTTCTCCCCAAAAAGATATTGAGTGGGTCACCCCCAAAGCGTCGCCCAAGACCTCCGGCGCATACGATCCATCGCGATGCTCCTTGATTAGGGTGGATATACCCAACATCCTTGAGTAACGCTTGAACTTCAGACAACTCCATCACCCCTGCTACCTGGGGGTCAAAGAGGACTGGTTGCTCTTTGTAAAGTCGAACCATCTGTCGAAATACTGCATCTGATTCGGATCGTATGGTAAGAACCGTCGTGAAGAAGAGGAATAACCGATGTTCGAGTGACCCAGCCACTACTCCCCGCGGAATACCCCAATGTTGCGGAGCTGAACCGTTGTGTGCGTGAAATTCAGTGTAGAGATATTTTTTGCTGAGATACGCATCCACGAGTTGCCGAAGTACTTCATGTAGGCGATCGTGGTGTACAGTAACTGCTGCTTTCTCAGGCCGCAATGCTTTTGTGACCATACAACACCTCCTTCCTCGATATTGAGTCTGCACGAACACTACCAATCCTACCTTGGTGTGTCAAGGAAAAACCGGCAACCCCATCCTTGGAGTGCCGGTTTCAAAACGGTATATCATCAGTACCATTCAAGCGTACCAAACGAGACCCGGGAAGATGCAGTGGGTCTTCGTGATCGGCAAGCATATCTTTTGGGGTAAGGTAAAACGATAACAACTCATGCCCTGCACGCTGAATCGCGTTCGCTGATCGCTCCATCCCCCCCTCGATACTCTGCGCGGTAGGTGAATGGCTTACACCATACATAGCAATCGGTGAACTTCGGTATACCCTCCAAAGCAAGTAACGTTCCCCACTCCTCAATGCGTGTCTTCGAGACGCCGAGCGTTGTGAGCACCCGTGCATAAAGATCACTGCACCCCATCTCTGCAATGTGTCTTTGAACAATGTGGTGGTGATGGGGAAGCAAGTTTCGGTGCGCAAGGAACTCGAGTACTGCCCGTACGCCGGTCCGTTCTTTGCGCATCATCTTTCGCCATTCTCGATCACTTTCCATTGCAAACGCAAGATGCTCAAAAGGCTTGAGCCGCTTGGCGATCCACTCCGCCGCTCTTTGCATATCCTGAATAAGCGGGTTACTCCGCAGAGCAAGTTCAGACTGAAGAACCGCCGCAAGAAGCACTTTGTCTTCTTGCGAAACCGTGAACGTAACACCACTAATGAAGCGCCGCTTATCGGTCTCAAACGTAGCACGTTTCCAATCTCGCATGCGCCATGCATCATGCATAACCGCCGAGAGGATTTGATCCCACCCAAGACAGAGCGCTTCTTTCGTGAGTGGTACAAATCGTTGCCGTGCACTTGTCTCATGCCATACCCCATCGCCAGAAAGCAACCGTGCGCGGTGATATGGTCGAGAATATTTTCTGCCGATCTCAAACAACACGGTACGCTCGTACGAAACATCGCCACAACGCGCGCTCCCCACGACCGCAAACACCTCCATGGATGGCACTGCATTTTCACGAACATCAATAACCTTCGCACCGTCTGTCACCACCACGTAACGTGCCCCATTGAGGACGCGCTCGGCCTGCGCAGAAGCGATCCGTTGCATTCGTCGGATGTCCGCGTTTGTCGTATGTTTCATAGAATGACCTCCTCATTGAGTCTCTCCAGAGAGTACACCGCCTGCCAATTTTTGCAAGGAAAAACCCCGCAACACCATGGTTCCGAGGTTTTACCAAATACTGAAAACTAAGTGACCTACACCTTCTTGAACGGAATACCGATGTTCTCGAAGAATGCGAGGGCTTCGGGCTTTGACTTAGCTGTGGTGACGATC
>MHUS01000020.1 GCA_001823505.1 Candidatus Yonathbacteria bacterium RIFCSPHIGHO2_01_FULL_51_10
TGGTTACTTAACGTGTAATGGTATACCGCTACAGTATCCCACGGGGATGTTGCGTTTCAGGGTAGAATTCAGGGGGAAATGCTTGACGCAATAGTAAAAAAGTGCTAAAACTAACATACTACTCTTTTAATCAATAATGACGGGGCAAAACCCACGATATAACGATTATGGCAACCATCACTTTTAATCCCAAGCAGGTCACCAAACGCCTGCTTGCCGTTCTCTCGGATCGTGCCCGTGATGTGGTGGTCAGTCGCTTTGGACTCGGTACGGATACCGAGCGCAAGACGCTCGAGGCTATCGGGGCAAAATACAAGATCACGCGTGAGCGCGTGCGCCAGATCGAGAATTACGCGATCGCGAGCATCAAGAAATCCGATGTGTATCACAAGGAGGCGGTTGTCATGGAGGAGCTCCGTGAGCATATCGTTGCCCTTGGTGGCATTGTGTGTGAGGATGGCCTTCTCACCTATCTTTCTCCCAACGAAAGCGTTCAGAACCACATCAACTTTCTGTTGGTATTGGGAGACTTTTTCCGCCGTGAAAAAGAAGATGAGCATTTCAAGCACCGTTGGATCGTGGACGAGGCGGTCGCCAAGCAGGTACACGAATCGCTCCACAAGCTCTACGATGGTCTTTCTCATGACGACTTAGTTCCGGAAGGAGAGATGGTGGCTTCATTCCTCGAATATCTCAAAGGCATTTCAGAACAGTATAAAAACGAAGAGATCATCAAGCGCTGGCTGTCGATCTCAAAGGCGATCAAGAGCAATCCCTTGGGCGAATGGGGTGTCGCATCCTCTCCCAATGTTTCGGCTCGCGGCATCCGCGACTACGCATTCCTCGTGATCCGCCGCCACGGGTCACCCATGCACTTCACGGAGGTTGCCAAGGCGATCCTCGAAGTATTCGGCAAGAAGGCGCACACGGCAACTTGCCACAACGAGCTTATTAAGGATTCTCGTTTCGTGCTTGTGGGTCGCGGACTCTACGCGCTTACCGAATGGGGATACGAGAAAGGGGTGGTTCGCGATGTGATCAAAAAGATCCTCAAGAAAGAAGGACCGCTTACCAAGGATCAGGTGGTGGATAAGGTTCTCAAGGAACGCCACGTCAAAGAGAATACCATTTTAGTGAACCTCCAAAATCCCTCGTTTTTTAAGCGAGACACCAAGGGGCGATACGCTGCGGTGGCGTAAGAAGAAAAAATCCCCCAAAGGGGATTTTTTCTTCTTGCAAATGTGAGGTATGATTACGACATGACGGACAGCACACTTTCTTCTTTTGGCTTTGGCGAAATGATCCAAGGCCAGGTAGCCATTTTTTCGTTCCTATTTTCTACAATGCTCTACTGGGGGCCGTTCGTCCTGGGGTATTTTGGCTGGAAGATGTGGCTCTACTACCGCCGCGCCGAGTGGGTTTCCAAAATGGACTGGGTGATGCTCGAGGTGCGTGTTCCCAAGGAAGTGAATAAAACACCGCTGGCCATGGAGGTGGTGCTTTCGTCGCTCTATCAGTCAAGTCGTGGCGTGTGGTGGGATTGGTACTGGAAAGGACGAGTACGAGATTACTTCACGCTTGAGATGGTTTCAATTGAGGGGGCCGTTAGATTTTTCATTAGAACAGCTAAAGTGTACAAGAATCTCATTGAGGCGGCGGTCTATGCGCAGTATCCCGATGTTGAGATCCATGAAGTGCCCGACTACACCAAATATGTGGACTATCGCGGCAAGGAGGGTGAGTGGGATCTGTTCGGGGCGGAATTCAAGTTTACGAAACCGGATCCGTACCCGATCAAAACATATGTAGACTACGGACTTGATCGAGAGGGGACAAAAGAGATCTTCAAGACAGACCCGCTTTCAAGCGTGGTTGAAGTGCTCGGTTCAATGGGTGCCGGAGAGCAGTTCTGGCTCCAGATCAATGTTCAGGTCGCCGATGATCGCTTCCACTCGCATGGGACATGGTTTGGCAAGCATGACTGGAGAAAGGAGGGGGAGGCGCTCATCAAGAAACTTTCCAAGATCGACGAAAAACCCCCTGAAGGGACGTTTGCCATGCCGATGTTTAAGCTGACCGAGGGCGAACGGGAAGTGATCAAAGCAGTTGAGCGGAGTATTTCTAAAATGGGATTTGACTGTGGGATCCGTGCGATCTACTTGGCAAAGCGAGATCAATTCCGTGGCAGTAGCATAAAGGCACTCCTGGGGATCTTGCGCGTCTTTAATACGAGACACCTCAACGGGTTTGCTCCGACACACAGCACGGGCTTTGATTTTCCGTGGCAGGACTGGAATCAGACCCGCGCGACACACTTAAAAGAACACATGTTCCATGCGTACAAGCGTCGCTCGTATTTTTATCCACCGCACAAAAGTACCCCGATCACGCTCAACTCAGAGGAACTTGCCACGATATTTCACTTCCCGGGAAGTGTTACCACGACGCCGACCTTTGGCCGCGTAGAGTCCAAGAAGGGGGAGCCGCCCGTTAACTTGCCTCGATAGTATGGGAGAATTCGATACACGAGCCACAATAAAAAGTGGCATGGAAAAGTTGCTGGCATGGGGGAAAGTCTCGCGGAGACCTCTCGCTTTGGGTCTTGTGGGGGTCCTCTGTATTACGATCGGCGGCCTTGCGACATTTCCGCCATTACCTTTTCCGTCAGGTGTAGTGGTGACCCTTTCTGATGGAGTTTCTCTTGAGGGGGCAGTGCGGACCCTGCGTGCGTCTGGGGTAGTGCGCTCAAGCGCGCTCCTTGAAACATACGTGGTGCTTCTTGGTGGCGAGCACCGCATCAAGGCCGGTGAGTATTTGTTTTCGGATCCGGAAACTCCATACGCCATCGCATCCAGGATCATCAACGGCGAGTACGGGTTTTCTCAGGTGTCAGTTACTATTCCCGAAGGATCTTCTCGTGAGGATATTGTACGCATTGTTTCCACGAAGACTTCCTCGGCGTTTGACGGCGAGGAATTTCTGCGTCTTACTTCTGACAAAGAGGGATACTTGTTTCCGGATACGTACTTCGTGATGAAGAATGTGCAGGCCGAGACCGTTGCTCTGCGCATGGAGGAGAATTTTAAACGCAAGATCGCAAGCAGGGAATCTGAGATCACCGCATCAGGAAAGTCACTTCACGACATCCTCACCATGGCCTCGATCATTGAGGCGGAGGCGACGACTCCGGAGGACCGCCGTCTCGTCTCAGGAATTCTTTGGCATCGCATTGCACTCGGCATGCCGCTTCAGGTAGACGCGGCCTTCGTGGCGGTCAATGGCAAGACAACATTTGAGCTCACCCTAGACGATCTCAAGATCGATTCTCCCTACAATACGTACCGTTTCAAGGGACTCCCGCCGGGACCCATCAACAATCCGGGGCTTGATGCCATTGATGCCGCGCTTCAGCCGACCACCTCTGCGTATCTGTACTATCTCTCAGACAACAGCGGCGTCATGCATTACGCACGCACGTTTGACGAACACCGCGCCAACAAACAGCGCTATCTTGTGAAGGCATGAGTGAACGTTCTGATGGCGTTATGTTGTCAAAATTGCACACCGTGCATCTCATCGGCATTGGGGGGATCGGGGTTTCGGCGCTCGCACGGTATTTTGTTCATGAAGGTGCTACGGTAAGCGGTAGTGACCGCGCGGCATTTCGTGGGGAGGAAGCGCTCCGCGCACTTGGTGTTGTGCTTCATGTCGGACACAGCGCTGCCGCGGTTTCAGGAGAGGTGGAAGCAGTGATCTATTCGCCTGCGGTCACGAGTGACAATCCCGAACGAGAAGAAGCCCGTAGGCGCGGCATTCCCGAATACTCGTACCCTGAAGCCCTGGGCGCCCTTATGGAGAACCATTATGGCGTTGCTGTGTCCGGAACTAATGGCAAGACCACGACCACAGCACTTCTCGGGAGGATCCTGGAGGAGGCGGGGAAGGGGCCGACGGTCGTGGTTGGTGGTATTGTTCCGGCTTGGAATGGGAACTTCCTTTTTGGGAAGGGCGAACTGTTTGTCGCTGAGGGATGCGAGTACCGTCGGCACATGCTCTCACTTAATCCCCGAATGATCGTTCTGACCAATATTGAGGAAGATCATCTGGATTATTACAAGGATATTGAAGATATTAAAAACGCCTTTGCCGAGTATGCGCGCAAATTGCCCTCCGATGGGGTGCTTGTGTATAATTCCGACGACCAAAATATTGCGAGTTCGTGTCTTAAAGAAACGTCCGCACGCATGGTGAGTTTTTCTCTTACTGATACTGAAAATGTGGATTTTTCTGCCGCAGATATACAGTATGGCGACGGAGAACAGTCCTTCAGTTTGGTTGCTCAGGGGGAATCGTTGGGGAGGATCACCATGTCATTGCCGGGGGACTTTAATCGTGCCAACATCCTTGCCGCTAGCGCAGCGGCGATCACCCTCGGCATACCGTTTGGTGATATCGCGCGAGCCGTGGCGTCATTCTCGGGGGTCGAGCGGCGTTTTGAGCGTGTGGGGGAATATCGCGGCGCGTCGGTCATTTCTGATTATGCGCATCATCCGACGGCAGTGGGGGGAACTATTGCGGCAGCGCGGGAGCATTTCCCCGGGCGACGCATCATCGCGGTGTTCCAGCCGCACCAAACAAACCGCACAAAAAATCTTTTCGATGAATTCGTGGATTCTCTCATGGGGGCCGATGAGGTGATCCTTGCCGAGATCTATCAGGTTGCCGGGCGTGAAGATGAAGATGCGCCGGTGAGTTCACGGGATCTTGTTCAATCAGTCAACACAAAGAAACCCGGGCTTGCGCGGTATGCGGCAACGCTTGCAGAGGTTGAGGGTATGCTTGCCAAGGAGATGGATCTCGATAGGGCGGTGATTCTTGTTATGGGGGCGGGAGATATTGACCATGTAGCCCGAAAGCTCGTTGCGAAATCAAGGGTATGATACACTAAAGATGCCCCATTCGTGTATTACTATATGATGCGATCTATTTTAAAAAAAGGGTTTACCCTCGTAGAGGTCCTTGTGGTGGTTGGCATTTTGGCGATTCTTGCTGCTGTCATTTTTGCTGCGGTAGGAAATGCCCGCACACAAGCACGAGACGTGGTACGCATCTCGCAACTCAATGATATAAGTGGCGCGCTGACCTTGTACTACCTTGATAACAAGAAATATCCCCAAGTGGGACAATCTTGCTATCAGGTGAATAATGATGGAGATCCCGCAACTCCTTTAGACGATGATGACCCGGTAGCTCAGCAATCATCACAACTCTCCGATCAAGAGTGCCAAGCATGGGGGTATCAACAAGCATACCAAAATGCTTCCGACGGCACTTTTGGGTGTAGCGGAGACGGAACTGAAGATACAGAACGGTGTGGTTGGGGTGGCAACATCGACATATCTCCGTCTGAAGTTTACTCTCTTAACTCTGATGGGACGTGCCCTTTACATGGCGATCCTGCTACGAAATTAAGCATAATAACGGGCGGGAATCCAACGATTGACTATTCTTGGCCATCATCTCTACCTACAAAAACTTACATTGGTGACTTTCTGGACAATACCTCATTCGTTATTGGAACACTTTTCAGTCAAGGGTACCTCAATCGAAGTACGGAGATGCCGCATGCTTGTTACTATGCCGTAGACGGGACCGAGAATCTTGATGACGGAGATCACCAGGCGCCATGGGGAGGCAGGGTGAAATCATATTTGCTTTTTTGCAACCTTGAAACAATGACCGAACAAGAGAAAAACGATGGAGGGTTTAATGATTCGCTGTATGAGGTATACTCTCCCGGATCACGAAAGTTTTGTGTCACAAGTTCCAACTAGAAAGAAAGGTGTCGCATTTGTCGGCCTCTCAGGCGGGGTGGATAGCTCGGTTGCCGCCGCGCTACTTAAGCGTGACGGCTACACGGTCGTGGGAGTATTCATGAAGACGTGGTCTCCCGATTTTTTGCCGTGCACATGGAAAGAAGAGCGCATCGATGCCATGCGCGTTGCGGCGCATCTCGATATTCCTTTTCTGACGTTTGACCTTGAAGAAGTGTACCGACAAGGTGTGGCTGAGAGTATGATCAACTCATACAAAGCAGGGCAGACGCCCAACCCTGATGTACTGTGCAACCGTGAAGTCAAATTTGGTGCATTCTTCAAACGGGCGCGAGCGCTCGGTGCTGACTATGTGGCAACAGGACACTATGCTCGCGTGCAAGCCAAAGGCACGGCGACAGAACTTCTTGCCGGCGTTGATCCTGCGAAAGATCAATCATATTTTCTTTGGACACTTGGTCAGGAAGAGCTTTCTCGCACACTCTTTCCCGTTGGTGGATTCACCAAGGATGCTATTCGCGCAATCGCGCGCCATGAAGGGCTCCCTACCGCAGAAAAGAAAGACAGCCAAGGCGTTTGTTTCTTGGGGCAGCTTGATATGAAAGATTTTCTTTCGCACTATATCAAAACAGAATCGGGACCTGTTATTGACACCACAGGAGCCGTTATCGGTACCCATCGCGGAGCACTACTCTACACGCTCGGGGAGCGGCATGGGTTTACGATCACACAAAAAACAGCGCAAGAAGCGCCCTACTATATTGTTGGCAAAGATGTCGGCACAAACACGGTCATGGTGTCTCACGAGCAGCCGATAGGGGGTACGGCAGGGTCAAACAAGGTGTTGCTTGCCGAGATAAATTGGATTAGCGATTTGCCACAGGAAGGTCGAGAATACCACGCGCAGGTTCGTTATCATGGCGAGCAAATCCCGTGTCGCATTGATGTGACCGGCAAGGAGAGCGCTCGTGTTGTTTTTTCACAATCGCATCTCGTGGCCCCGGGGCAGTCGGTGGTTCTCTATGACGACATGCGCTGCATGGGCGGCGGGGTAGTTAAGTAAAACAGGGGCAGTTGTAAAGACCGAGCTGTTGTTTTTTTGCACACGGTTGATATACTTTGTATATTATATGAACATCCGCAGAGCTGTTTTTGTTGTTGCGTTGGCACTTACTCTCAGCGGAGCACTCTTTAGATTTCCGGTAAGTTTTGCCGCAGAAACTACTGCGTTTCCACAGAGCGGATTTGCAACTCAATTTAAAATTAAAGCACAGCTCGCTTCAGTGTATACGGCGGTGCAAGATTTTTGGAACTCCCTATTCTCCTCATCAGAACCCACGCCAACTCTCCCCACACCCACCACACCACCACCCGCACCCCCACGCGTGGTCACACAACCCGCACCTGCACCACAACCAGCCCTCACACCAAAAGCAACACCTCCCACTCCACGTCCCACCACCCCAGCATCCTACACAGTGCTCGCGGGTGTCTCCGCAGCAACCCTCGACCAAAAGATCAGTGAGCTCCACCAGACACTCTTGGCCGAGATCGCCGCCTCTCGCGCAAACACTACCGCACAGGACCAAGCAACCTGGAACGCCATCGCCCTCTCCCAGCGCATCAACAACCTCTCCTCCGTTACGATCTCCAACCCCACCATCACAGGAGCAACCATCACGAGTG
>MHUS01000021.1:0-3276 GCA_001823505.1 Candidatus Yonathbacteria bacterium RIFCSPHIGHO2_01_FULL_51_10
TCGTCATTGAGTGACTTGAGAGGAGTGTCGCATCTGAAGCATTGAGCGCTGAAGAAATGGAGAGTGGCGTGGTGGTGCCATAATACACCTTGCTTGTTGCCGGCTCGTTGGTTGTCCATGTGATCGATGCGCTTGTTGATGCGATGCCTGTTGCCGATACGCTTGAGATCACCGGGGCGGTCCTATCAAGGACGGGTGGCGTCGTGGTTCCACTCAAGATCCTCTGAATTCCCGGGGGAAGCGTATTGCATGCCACGGTCATGGGGCCTGTCGGACCGCCATGTGTCTTTTTATACCCTGGGGCGATCAAGTGTCCCGGAGGTGTAATGGTGCAGCTAGACGGATTTGTCGAGCTCTGTACGACAACCCAAGCTTTTTTGTCGAGCACCTTGTTGAGGTTAAACGGTCTTGTGGTGGTAGCGAGGCGACGGTCGTCACGATCATTGTCGTCATCAGAATCACCGCGCACCTGGTGCGAGATGGTCACGTTTGATTTCACGACCTTCGAGTTCGCGTCTTTTTTGTTGCTTGCAAAGGCAAACGCCGGTACGGCGACAAAAGAGAACAAGAGCCCCGCGATTGCGCTGAAAACAGTTATTTTTTTCAACATAGAGTAAAAATTATTAATGCGAATAAATGCTAAGCCTGTGTGTCTCGTAATGGGCACATACACCAAGACGCAGGGCGGGGGAGTATCTTACGGCTCATTGCAAGCGCCCAGGATTCCCCGTCCGTTTACGGCGGGGATGAATGGGCGCATACTGATCGTGAGCGAGCGGCGGCTCGCTCCTTAGCATCAAAGAACCCTGGTCCCGTGCCAAATACCCCGCGCCCTTGGCGCGGGGTTCTTTATTTTAATTATTTCCCTATCTGCGGTAGTATAGGGGGATGTTGCAGTCACAACTTTTCGGAAAGACCCGCAAGGAGGCACCGTCAGATGAGGTCGCCAAAAACGCGAAGCTTCTTATTCGCGCGGGGTATATCGACAAGCTCCAGGCGGGGGTCTATACCTACTTGCCACTCGGCTTCCGCGTGCTCAAGAAGATTGAAGCGATCATTCGCGAGGAAATGGACGCCGCGGGCGGGCAGGAGATCCTCATGCCCTCACTTCACCCCAAGGACAACTGGGAGACGACCGGGCGCTGGGACAGCATGGACGATCTCTATAAGGTGCAGGATTCTTCAGGGCGTGAGAATGCACTCGGCCCAACACACGAGGAAGTAGTCGTGCCGCTCGCGAAGCAGTTCGTGTTTTCGTACAAAGATCTGCCCCTCGCGCTCTACCAGATCCAAAACAAGTTCCGCATGGAGCTTCGCGCCAAGTCGGGGATCTTACGCGGGCGCGAGTTCATCATGAAAGACCTCTACTCATTCCATCGGGACGAGGCAGACCTCGCGGCGTACTATGAGAAAATGAAGGGCGTATACAAGCGCGTTTTTGAGCGTATGGGAATCGGCGCGGTGACGCACCTCACGTTCGCTTCCGGCGGGAGTTTTGCAAAGTATTCACATGAGTTTCAGACCGTGACACCCGCGGGCGAGGACACCATCCATGTCTGCACAAAGTGCGGCATTGCGATCAACCAAGAAGTGGTTGCCGACCAGAAGGCATGCCCGGAATGCGGGAGCGATGAGCTTACGCAGGAGAAGGCGATTGAAGTGGGCAATATCTTTGAACTCAAGACCAAATACTCCGCGCCGTTTAACCTCACCTACAAAGATGAAGAGGGGAAGGACCAGCCGGTCATCATGGGGTGCTATGGCATCGGGCTGGGGCGGCTTATGGGGACGATCGTCGAAGTGCTTGCCGACGAGAAGGGAATTGTCTGGCCGGAGGAGGTCTCGCCGTTTCAGGTGCATCTGATTGACCTCTCCGGCAAGAACGAAGAGCTCAAGAAAGAAGTGCAGGATGTTTATGAAAAACTTTCAGCGGCGGGTGTTGCGGTGCTCTTTGACGACCGCGACCTGCGTGCCGGGGAGAAATTCGCCGATGCGGACCTGCTGGGTATCAGCATGCGCGCGGTGGTCAGCGAAAAGAGCTTGGCGGCCGGCGGTGTGGAGGTCAAATACCGCGCAGAGCAAGAAGGCAAGATCGTCTCCAAAGAGGAATTTTTCAAACTGTTTGTACGATAAAGGGTATAAACCCTGGGCTTACGCCCGGTTGAGCTCGCTTCACTCGCGCAACCCGAGCTCACGCTCGGGGTATTAAACCCTTTGATTGCTCCTCGGCACCACACGGGCACTTCTTGTTTTTTAAGGTGCTTCGCACCAAAGAAAACAAAGTCGCTTGGAAGTGCAAGAACGAAGTTCTTGCACTTCACTCGGCCTCAAGGGGCACTCCCAATCTCTAATCGTTTCACTCAAGAGATTTAGGTCGCTCTACGTCGCAAATAAAATACCCGCCCTGCTTGCGCGAGGGCGGGTGGTTGCGGCGGCTGGCTATTGCGTGCCACACATTGGTTTGCCGTTGTAATCAAGGCGAATCCCGAAGGCAAACAGGCCTTCATTCTTGCGTTCGAGTTTGAAGCGACAACCGCTTGTCGTCTCGGCACAAGTGGTGACACCTGCATCGCCAATTGATGAACAAGAGAATGCAATCGTGCCTATATTCAGGAGATGTTGTGTGCGGGAGATTGTATTTGATGCACTCGTTATGGGTTGCTTGGGTGGTTTTGGATCCTGGAGCTGTAAAGTTAAAGTTGCTCCCAGTATTGCTCCAAAAGCCACGGCGCCAACAAATACTGTTTCCATCACTTTTGCCTCCTCCGGAATCCGCCGGATGCGGTTGGGTAAATCCCGAATGTATCTGAGTAGTATTATAGCATGTTTTTATTAAAAAAGCAAGCCATTTACCGCACCGCTGTTTTCGGCTAGTATGGGGAAACAAACTCTTCTTCATGCTCAAGCGACTCTATCAGACATTCTCCAACGACATCGGCATTGACCTCGGTACCGCCAACACACTCGTGTACCTTGGTGGACATGGTATCGTCATCAACGAACCATCGGTTGTCGCTCTCAATCAAAAGACCGGACAGGTCGTCGCTGTGGGCATGCAGGCCAAGCAAATGCTCGGCCGCACGCCGGGGCACATCGTTGCGGTCCGTCCGCTCGTGGACGGTGTGATCTCCAACTTTGAAGTCACCGAAGAAATGCTCGCATATCTCCTCAACAAAGCAGGGAAGATCTCAGAGAAGTTCGTGCGTCCGCGCGTGGTCGTGGGGGTGCCGTCGGGTATCACGAACGTTGAGACACGCGCGGTGTATGATGCGGCGC
>MHUS01000021.1:3288-29446 GCA_001823505.1 Candidatus Yonathbacteria bacterium RIFCSPHIGHO2_01_FULL_51_10
GCGCGCGCGAAGTGTATATTATCGAGGAGCCGATGGCGGCCGCGATCGGGATCAAACTGCCCGTGAAGGACCCCGTCGGGAGCATGATCATCGACATCGGCGGTGGCACGACCGACATCGCGGTGATCTCCTTGGGCGGTATCGTGCGGTCAAAGAACCTGCGTGTTGCCGGCGATAAATTGAACCAAGACATCATTTCCTATATTCGCGATGAATTCAAAATCCTCATCGGCGAGCGCACGGCTGAAAGTATCAAGATCGCCATCGGCTCGGCGGTGAAGGCCAATCCGCCCCTTGAGGCATCGGTGCGCGGGCGTGATCTGGTGACCGGGCTGCCGCGCGAGGTGGTGCTCACCGATGCTGACGTGCGCGAGGCAACGACACTCTCCATGCAATCCCTCGTGGACGCGGTCAAGGAAGTCCTTGAGACCACGCCGCCGGAAATACTTTCTGATGTGATGCACCGGGGCGTGGTCCTGACCGGTGGCGGGGCGCTCTTGCAGGGGGTTGATGTGCTTCTTGCGAATGCGCTCAAGATCCCGGTGTATGTGGCCAATGATCCGCTGACGGCAGTCGCTCGAGGGACGGGTGTGGTGCTTGAGAAGATGGACGATTTTATTGATGTATTGGTTGATGCCAACGATGATGCAATCCCGCCGAAATAAACCACAGATGTACAAAGTCGGGACGCTTGTGATCCTGGTTGTTCTTGTTGTGGTGTTTGCGGCTCCGGTTCGCGCGGCTGTTGCAGGCGGGGTGATGTGGGCGGTTGAGCCGCTCCTTGCGATGAGTCGTGCTACTCACAACGGCATCTCTTCCTTCATCCAAACTTTTTCATCAACGCGCACGCTCATCGCGGAAAATACCGCCATCAAAAGAGAGTTGGATGATCTAAAAATGCGGCTCCTTGACCGCAATTTGCTTGCCGAGGAGAACGCGCAACTCCGGGAGCTTATGGGGCAGACCCCGGTGCCATCGGGCGTGCTGGGCACCGTTCTTTCCGGGCCGGGATTCGCGCCCTACGATACGCTGGTTGTTGATGCAGGCAAGAATGTCGGAATACAAGAAGGCGACCGAGTCTTCATTGGGGAGAACGTTATCATAGGGAGGGTCTCTGCGGTATACGCATACTCATCGCAAGTCGTACTCCTCTCATCCCCGGGAGAAAAAAGCGACGTGGTTCTCTTTGGGGGAACAAGTAGTGATTCGGTGGTGACGGCGATCGGTCGCGGCGGCGGCAGTTTTGAAATTCTTATACCCCGCGACATCGTGATCGCGACGGGGACGCCGGTGTTTGCGTTAGGGACATCTCGCATTATCGCCACCGTGGAGGGATCGGAAGGCAATGCCAATGACCCTTTCAAGAAGCTTCTCTTGCGTACGCCGATCAATCCGCAGTCCATCCGATTCGTTCGTATTGTTTCTTCACGCCCACCCCTATGACCAAGCGTCTCGTTGCCGATGCGCTCATGGTCCTTTCTGCAATATTTTTGCCGTGGTGGATCACCGCGCCGCTCATTGTCGCCGGATGTATGTTCATGGAGGCCTTTTATGAGGGGATCATGCTCGCCGCGATCATTGATCTGATATACGGCACGACAACCCTTCCGCATTTGACCATTGCGGCATGTCTGGCCTTTTTGGCAGGACCTGTTCTCCGGGAGCGCGTCAGATGGTATTCTTAAAGAACCATGGGAATGTTTTCACCAAGACGGCGCAACACGAATGGAGGGGAGATCAATCTTGACGAGATTCTCCTTGATGCCAAGAACCTTCCCGAATTCAACGTGCACCAAATGGAGGGCCGCATTGAGCGACCAATATCCAAGTGGGCGGTGCGCTCCCTCGGTATCGCTTTCTTTTTCATTGCGGCTGCGTTTTCCTCGCGCGCGGTGGTTCTGCAGATCGTGCATGGCGATACGTATCGCGCCAAGGCGGACGCCAACCATCTCGACAGCGTGCCAATATTTTCACAGCGGGGGATCATTTACGATCGCACGGGGGCAGAGCTCGCATGGAACACGGCGCCCGAGCTCGCGAATCATGTATGGTTTGGTTCGATGCTCACGGCGGGAACTGTCGGAGCGACAGATCCTCATGCAACAACGACGAGCGACACGTATCTGTCAGAACCTTACTTGCGGTCATACATTAGAGAGTCGGGCTTCGGGCACCTCCTTGGGTATGTTTCCTATCCGCTCAAAGACAATAAAGGATTTTACTATCAGACGGAATTTCAGGGGAAGGCTGGCGTCGAGGGGCTTTTGGATAAAGAGCTGAATGGGTTGAATGGGACGCGCCTGACAGAGACGGACGCTCTGGGGAATATTGCGGGAGAGAGCGTGATCGAGCCGCCCAAGGACGGCAGTAATGTCACGCTTTCTATTGATGCGGGGGTTCAGAGTACCTTAAATAACGCGATCGCGGCGCTGGCGCAAAAATCGGGATTTGTCGGCGGCGGCGGTGTGATCATGGATGTACGAACCGGGGAGGTTTTGGCACTCACCAGTTATCCCGAGTATGATTCACAAGTGCTCTCGCTCGGAGACGATGTGGATAAGATCCGTGGATACATGACGGGGACGAACAAGCCGCTCCTTAATCGCGTACTCTCGGGTCTCTATACGCCCGGTTCTATTGTGAAGCCGTTTGTCGCGCTCGGCGCACTCGAAGAAGGCGTGATAGACCCCAACAAAAAAATTCTTTCAACCGGGTCTATTTCAATTCCCAATCCCTACGATCCGACGAAGCCATCGGTCTTTCGCGACTGGCGAGCGCAGGGATGGGTGGACATGCGGCAGGCGCTCGCGGTGTCTTCCGACGTGTACTTCTACGAAGTGGGAGGTGGATACAAGAACGAACAAAAAGGTTTGGGTATTAGTAATATCAAGAAATACAGCGAGCTTTTTGGTCTCGGCTCTACGACGGGTATCATTTTAGGGAACGAAGCCACGGGTGTCATTCCTGATCCGGAATGGAAAGCGGCGAATTTTAACGGTGAACCGTGGCGCTTGGGTGATACGTATCATACCGCGGTGGGGCAGTACGGATTTCAGGTGACGCCGATCCAGATGGTACGCGCGGTCGCGGCGCTTGCCAACAACGGCACGCTCCTTGTTCCCCAGATCCTCAAGGATGCGGCACCGGAGGTTACCTCAACAGTTTCTATTCGTCCGGAAAATTTTAAGATCGTGAAAGAGGGCATGCGGGAAGGAGTTCTTGCCGGTACGGCAAGCGCACTCGCATTCCCCAACGTGACTGTGGCGGCCAAGACCGGTACCGCGGAGCTCGGGGCGGCCAAGCAGTACGTGAACTCATGGACCACGGGATTTTTCCCCTATGAGGATCCACAGTATGCGTTCGCGGTCGTGATGGAGCGCGGCCCGGTGACCAATACTGTCGGCGCGTCATTCATCATGCGACAAGTGATCGACTGGATGCGGACCAATCGCCCGGAGTACGTGGGGCTGCCGGCGAAGGCTGCCGGGCAGTAGTCCGAGGAGGGGGATACTCTGACGAGGGTTTCTTCACCTTGCTCAAAAGTCAGTTTTCAGATATAGTGTAAGGGCTAAATCAACATTGCGGGGCTTACTAACAACACCAATTCATTTCTATGCCTGAAGAAAAAGAGTACCTGACGAAAGAAAAGCTTGCCGAGCTTAAGAAGGAACTTGAATTTTTGATGGGAACACGGCGCAAGGAGATCGCGGAAAAACTCGAATACGCAAAGTCGCTCGGGGACCTCTCTGAGAACGCCGAGTATCAAGAGGCGCGTGAAGACCAGGCATCGTGTGAGGACCGCATTCACAAGCTGGAGGGCATCATGAAATCAGCCGTGGTCATTACCAAGAAGCAAGGGGGGGTGGTCGGCATTGGCTCGACCGTCATCATCAAGAAGACCGGTGAGAGCGCGACACGCACCTACCAGATCGTAGGGAGCGAAGAAGCCGACATGGCGTCAGGACGCATCTCCAATAAGTCGCCTCTGGGTGAAGCACTCATGGGCAAGGAGAAAGGCGCGGATGTCTCGTGGAAGACGCCGACTGGTTCTGCATCGTGTGCGGTCGTTGACGTCACATAACTCGCCGCCCTCATCACGGGTTAAAAACCCGAACATTCATGGCATCACTTGAAGAACTGCGTGCAGAGCGCATTAAAAAACTCGAGATACTTAAAAACGCGGGGATGGATTCGTATCCTATCACGACCCCGCCGCATATTTCTATTGCTGATGTGATAGCAAAATTTGCCGCACTTGCGCGCGGTAAGAAAGGAGTTGGTCTTGCGGGGCGCATCACGGCGATCCGTGGACAGGGTTCGCTCATCTTCTTTAATTTTTCCGACGGTACCGGCACCTTTCAAGGGCTTCTTAAAAAAGGGGATACCGATGATGCCGTACTAGAGCTTTTTTCAAACACGGTTGATCTGGGGGACATTGTCTGGGTCAAAGGTTCTCTCTTCGAAACAAAGACAAACGCAAAGACCGTGCTCGTAAAGGAATGGACGATGCTTGCCAAGGCACTTCGTCCACTTCCGGATAAGTGGAGCGGACTCCAGGACGTAGAAGAGCGGTTTCGTAAGCGCTACCTCGATACGCTTATGTCAGAAGATGTTCGTGCGCGATTCGTGGTGCGCTCGCAGGTCATTACCGAGATGCGTAACTTTCTTGATGATGCGGGATATCTTGAAGTTGAAACGCCGGTGCTTCAGGCGCATGCGGGTGGCGCGACCGCTTTGCCGTTTCAGACGCACCACAATGCGCTTGATGCGGATCTGTATCTGCGTATCGCGCCCGAGCTCTATCTCAAGCGGCTCCTTGTGGGCGGGTTCCCCAAGGTGTATGAGATCGCGCGCAATTTTAGAAACGAGGGGATCGATGTCACACACAATCCCGAGTTCACCATGCTCGAGTTTTATGAAAGTTTTTCTAATGCCACAGAGCAGCGCGCCTTTGTGGAGAAACTTTTTAAGCATTTGGTAAAAACAGTGTTCAAAAAAGTTCCCATAGAAGTGGATGGTGTTGAGATTGATTTTAAAAATGCTTTTGCCGTGGTGGCGTTCTATGATCTTCTTCGTCGCCATGCACTCATCACAAACCCTGAGAGTGCATCGCTTGATGAGCTTACGCTTAAGGCACAACAGTGCGGCGTAGCAACCGAAAAGGGCGCAACACGCGAAAAGCTCCTTGATGATATTTATAAAAAAATGTGCCGGCCGAAGTTGATTCAGCCGACGTTCATCACTGATTATCCGGTGAATTATCTTCCGCTCGCGAAGCGCACTGAGGGCGATGCCTCGCTCGTAGACGCATTCCAGTTGGTGGCAGGGGGAATCGAACTTGTAAAAGCATTTTCAGAATTAAATGATCCGCTAGATCAAGCAGAGCGTTTTCGTGTGCAAGACGAGAATCGTAAGCAGGGGGACAAGGAAGCGCAGACAAGCGACCAAGAATATTTGGAAGCGCTTGAACACGGTATGCCACCCGCGGGCGGTGTAGGCATCGGCATTGATCGCTTGGTGATGTTTCTCACCAACACCAAGAATATTCGGGAGGTGATCTTGTTTCCGACGTTGCGCACAAAGGAGTAGGGGATGCATAGGACAAGGATTTTTTATTGACATATTCGCACAAAATATGTAATATCTATTCAGCATTTTGACCTTTGGCAAATAAATTATGGAGGATAGATCATGTGGTGGAATTGTCCAAGTTGCAGTAAATCTGTAGATGACGTGTGGGCATACTGTCCTTATTGCGGAGGGGCACTATTTGAGACCTGTCGTGAATGTGGGAAAAAAGAGCCGATTGGTCGGCCGATCTGCCTTACTCGGCTAGATATCATCAAGTCGAGTGTTGAAAAACATGCGATCTTATACACCGAAAAAAACAAACACGAAGGGCGGTCTGTTCGATCATGGAGGAATACGATGAATATATGGATAGGAAATAACTTTGAAATATTTTGGTTGTCAACAATGGTGTCACTAACGTTTGGTTTCATTTTACTCAATAACTATGCAGGGGGCAAAATAGGGCTCGTAGCTTTTGTTGTAATGGCGGCTTTTTCCCTCTTAGTTATCGTAAATGTATTCATTGATGCGCTCATTCCCGTAGAGGCCAGTGATGATGCCTCCCTGGCGCGATTGAAGAAGGAGGGGATGCGAGAGTACTATAAGAACCATCCGGAAGAATATGCCATGTTACGGCTTATTCAAGCCAACAAGAGTACGCCGGACATCTCTCACGTTCTTGCGAAGATCCTTCCGTAGTCGAAGTTATATTTTAAAGACCCCCCGAACCTTTGCCTCAGCAAAGAAGTAGGAGGGTCTTTTTCTTTTTAATTAAACGGCAAAAACCCCTGTAAATGCAGGGTTTTTTTATTTTAAGCCCCTCATTCGCTTGTGGATAACTATGGTTGCTTAGTGGGATGAAGTGTAATAAAATATAGACTAAGTGGAATGAAGTGGAATATCCGCATTTCACGGTCGAGGAAACAAAAAGGCCTTAAGTTCTCAAAATTTTGCGCAACATGCTTTTGGGAGAATACACACACACCCTCGATCCTAAGAAACGGCTCTCTATGCCGTCAAAGTTCCGCAAGGAGCTTGGCAAAAAAGTGGTCGTTACGAAAGGATTCGAAAAATGCCTTTTTGTCTATCCGATGAAGGGATGGCAGCCTGCGGTTGAGAAACTTCGCAAGCTTCCGATGGGCGATGCGAGTGCGCGCGGCGTCGGACGATTCTTTTTTGGCGGTGCGGTCGAAACGGATGTCGATTCGCTCGGACGTATTTTGATCCCGGACTTTCTCAAAGAGTTTGCAGGGCTCGGCGAGAAGGTAGCGGTGGTCGGTATGTATGAGCGCATCGAGCTCTGGAATGAAAGCGGATGGAAGGAGTACAAGAAGCGCATCGAGCAGGATGCGGATACTCTCGCCGGAAAGTTCGGTGACGCCGGGACACTCTAAAGGGAAATGGCTCACATTCCTGTTCTTTTACACGAAACCCTGACAGGCCTTATGCCGCAAAAGGGAGATACCGTGCTTGATGGTACCGCCGGTGCCGGAGGGCACGCCCTCGCATTCTGCCGTGAGGTGGGGGAGAGAGGGACCATCATAGCGCTTGATGCCGATGAGCAGGCCGTGGCGCGAGCCACGGAGAATCTCAAAGGATGTGGTGCCACGGTTCATGTGCTCCATGAGAATTTTCGTAACCTGAAGCGAGCACTCGAGAGTCTGGGCACCACCAAGGTTGATCGCATTCTCTTTGACCTTGGGGTATCGAGCTTTCAGCTTGACCAAGAGGGAAGAGGGTTCTCCTTCCGCCGTGATGAGCCGCTCGCAATGACCTTTGCGCATGTTCCTGACCCGGAAGCACTCACTGCGCGGGAGATCGTCAACGAGTGGGAGGAAGAGCACATCGCCGACATCATTTACGGCTACGGGGAAGAACGGTATTCACGCACGATCGCCCGCGCCATGGTAGCGGCACGAAGGGCACACCCGATCGAGACCACGCATCAGCTGGTTGAGATCATCAGGAGCGCGGTACCGGCGCGGTATGCGAATGGCCGGGGCATTCATTTCGCCACGCGCACATTCCAGGCACTTCGCATCACCGTCAATGATGAATTAGGGGCTTTAAAACAAGGGTTAGAAGATGGCTGGGCACATCTTACAGAGGGAGGACGTATCGCCGTGATCTCGTTCCATAGCCTTGAGGATCGCATCGTAAAGCAATTTTTCAAGGAGAGGGAACGGGAGGGCACGGCAATGATCATCACAAAGAAGCCGGTCGAAGCGAGCGACGAAGAGCAAAAAGAAAATCCTCGCGCACGAAGCGCAAAACTTCGCATCGCTCAAAAAATACTTACTTAGATCTTTAACGAAATCACCATGACCACTCGAACATACACCATGCATCAAGGTCGCACCACCGCTATCACGCGTACATTAGCGCAGTACGATATTCGCGACGTGGTCTTTCGCGCTGCACTTTCGCTTATCGCGGCGGCACTCGTACTTTATGCATATTTCATCGCGGCAACCGTTGCCGATGTGATCGCTCGAACGCACGCCGAAGCGAATACGGTCGCTCTCAAAAGCGAGGTAAGCGCGCTTGAGACCACCTATCTTGCGCGGTCGGCCGGTATTACCCGCACCTTGGCGACTGAGCAAGGATTTGTCGAGGCCCAAGGAACGCTCTTTGCCTCAGTGCCTTCTGCCGGATCTGCCGTCGCATACGTTTCGCATGAAGTCCGCTAACACGCTTTCGCGGTTTTGGCCCATCCTTCTCTTTTTTGGCCTGGTGACGATCATTATTGTAGGTCGCCTTTTTAGTCTGCAGGTGGTAAACGGCGCCACTTACGCGCGTACCGCTCAAAATCAATACATTCATCCGAATAGCGGGATCTTTGATCGAGGGTCGATCTTTTTCAGTGACCGGGCAGGGGGCATGGTTGCAGCAGCTACGCTTTCTTCAGGAGCGACACTGATCGCCAATGGCACTAAGCTTGTGGACGCGGAAGGAGCATATACCGCGCTCTCAAAGATCATCACCCTTGAGCACGATGCCTTTATCGAGCAGGTCGCAAGCAAGACCGATACTTATATCGAGGTTACGCATCACCTCACCGATGATCAGGCCGCAGCGATCAAGAAGCTTGCCCTCCCCGGGTTCTCGCTTGAGGACGAGCGGTGGCGATATTACCCAGGAGGGAGCCTTGCCGCGAGCACGGTGGGCTTTGTTGCGTATAACGGAGACGATCTCACGGGTCGCTATGGCCTTGAGCGATATTACAACGATGTACTTTCCCGCAGCGGGGATTCAAGCATCAATTTTTTTGCCGAGGTGTTCGGTCAGGTGCGCGATACGGTCTTTGAGCGAAAGCCGCGCGAGGGAAACATTGTGACCACGATCGAACCGTCGGTTCAGGCGGCGCTTGATGACAGCATCAAAAATGTCGCTCTACAGTGGAAGCCCGATCTTGTCGGTGCCATTGTGATGAATCCCGGGAACGGCGAGATCTATGCCATGTCCGTGATGCCGACCTTTGACCTCAACCACTTTGGTGATGTGGAGGATCCGGCGATCTTTGAGAATCCGCTCGTGGAAAGTGTCCGTGAAATGGGTTCGACGATCAAGCCGCTCGTCATGGCGGCGGGTATTGACGCCGGCGTGGTCACACCGAGCACCACGTATGACGACACCGGCTCAGTTGTGATCAACGGCTCAACCATCAGGAATTACGACGGAAAGGCGCGCGGGATAGTCAGTATGCAGGAGGTACTCAACCAGTCGCTCAACGTTGGTATGGCGTTCGTTTCGAAAAAATTGGGACATGACAACATGCGTTCGTATCTCCTCAACCTTGGGTTTGGTGAGGAGACGGGTATTGACTTACCCAACGAGATCCACGGGCTGGTGAGTAACCTAAATAGCCCGCGTGACGTTGAGTATGCCACGGCGGCTTTCGGGCAGGGGATCGCCATCACACCGATCGAGGCGGTGCGTGCGCTTGCGGCACTCGGCAATGGCGGTCTGCTCGTTGACCCACATCTGGTGAAAGAAATTGACTACGATGCACTTCCCGCCACGCACATGACACCAAATCCCCCCGAGCGCATTTTTAAACAGTCGACATCCGAGGCGATCACGCGCATGTTGGTAAAGGTAGTGGATACAAAACTGGGGAATGGGAAAGTGGCACTTCCTCATTACAGCATTGCCGCCAAGACCGGTACGGCGCAAATTGCGCTCCCGGATGGCAAAGGGTATTATACAGACAGGTACCTTCACTCGTTCTTCGGGTATTTTCCCGCGTATGATCCGCAGTTCATCGTTTTTTTCTACCAAGTCTATCCGAAGGGTGCGCAGTATGCATCCGAGACTCTTACGACGCCATTCATGAATATGGCAAAATTCCTCATCAGTTACTATCAGGTCCCTCCCGATCGTTGATCCATGAAAGATTTCCTCAAACATATCGTTGTCACCATCATTACGCTCGAGTCACGCCTCGTGCTCAAGAAATATAAGCCGCGGATCGTCGCAGTGACGGGAAGTGTGGGCAAGACATCCGCCAAGGACGCGATCGCTTCCGTGCTTGCCTCGGCGAGCGTTGACGGTAGACGGCGGAATTTTACCATACGCAAAAGTAAAAAGAGTTTCAACAGCGAGATCGGCGTACCCCTCACGATCCTTGACTGCGAGAATGCGTGGGGAAGTATTTTTGGGTGGGTGAAGAACATCTTGCGCGGCGCAGAGCTCGTGCTCTTTCGCAATGATTATCCGGATATTTTGGTACTTGAGGCTGGAGTAGGCAAACCGGGAGATATCGCATGGATCGCGGACCTCATCACCCCTGAGGTTGCGGTGATGACACGGATCGGCGATGTACCCGTGCATGTAGAATACTTTTCTTCTCCTGAGGCGATCTTGCGCGAGAAGGCTCGCCTGGTGGAAGCCGTGCCAAAGGGCGGGCTCGTGGTGCTCAATCACGATGATGCTCGCGTGATGTCGGTCGTTGATAAATGCCGTGCAGAGGTGGTGACGTTCGGGTTTTCCCCCGACGCGTCACTTCGTGCAGAACACGACAAGGTACAGTACCATGACTATAAACCGGTGGGGCTGACGTTTAAAGTTGCATATGACGATGGTGGGAGCATCCCGGTCAACATCATGGGCGTATTCGGGCGTCAGCATGTGTATGCGGCGCTTGCCGCACTCACGGTCGCTGCGCACTTCAGAGTGAACATGGTAGAGGCAGCACAGGCCATTGAGGCATGGGTCCCGGCACCCGGCCGCTTCCGGCTTCTTGATGGGATCAAGGACACTGTGATTCTCGATGATACCTACAATTCATCACCTGCCGCGCTTGAAGCCGCACTCCTCGAGCTTAAATCCATGAAGGTGAAGGAGGGCGCCCGCAGGGTCGCGGTATTGGGGGATATGCTTGAGCTTGGCAAGTTTGCTATTGCGGAGCATAAGCGTCTGGGGATGGAGGCGGGGTCGTTCTGCGACCTGGTGGTCACGGTGGGCGTACGCGCACGGTACTTTGCCGAAGGAGCGCTTGATGGGGGACTTGCCGATGGGAAGATCTTGCAGTTTGACGATGCGCGCACCGCAGGGCTCTATTTACAAAATGAGATACGCGATCATGATGTGATTTTGATAAAAGGCTCGCAGCTCATTCGCATGGAGCGCACCGTGGAGGAGGTCATGGCGCACCCGGAGCTCAAAGAGCAATTACTCGTGCGACAGGAGGCGGAGTGGGGGAGGAGGTAGGAATGTTGGTCGTCCGTCCCGAGGGAGATGAGGGGGGGGTATGTTTTCGCGCACGATACTTTAATTTTATATGACCTTCGATATTCTTCACCTAAATATAGAAAGAGATAAGCACACTGATGCGGTAATAGAGCTACTGAAAGAAAAAAACCCGCACGTTGTGTGTTTTGCTGAGGCAATGCGTAGCGACGTGGTGGCGATCTCCGCACAGCTCGGGTATACGTTCGCGTTCTCTCCGCTAGTGGTGCTCGCGGACGACGTTGAGAGTGACCAGGAGGGCTCAGCGATCCTGTCAAAATATCCGATACTGGAGATACAAAAGCATGGGTATAATGACACCGTTTCAGCGATCCCGCTTGAGGTTGCGATAGATGACCTCGTCACGAAAAACGGGGAAAGACCAAAGAATAGATTTGCGTGGAATTATACGCTCCTCACCGCGCGTGTTCAGTTGGGAGATGGTCAAACGGTCACCATTTCTACGACTCATTTTCCGGTAACCGACCACAGTGCTCATGGGTACGAGGATCATGTTATCAAAAATTTACAAAATGTGGATGATATGGGGCATTCAAGGACCTATCTCGATAGACTTATTACTACGCTTCGATCGATCCTCGGACCGCTTGTGTTTACTGCTGACCTCAATAATCCTCGCGGGGAGTATTTTTACGATACGCTTGCCCATGAGCTTGTTGATCAAGTTCCGCTCTCACTCACCTCAAGCATTGATCCAAATTTGCACCGCGCAAAAGATCTTAAGCTGGTTGTTGATACCATCATGACGAGTTCTGATGTCTCCACGCAATCATTTGATGTGATCGAGGGCGTAAGCGATCACAAGGCATTTTTCGCGACGATGAGGGTGAACGCATCCGCTAAGTTCAACAAGTAAGTGTGCACCCACATTGCTTGTAATAGTGGTGACCCTACCGGGGTGATTTTTCCCTATGGGAACGGTACACCCTTCGTAGAGTATCTAAACTTTTTCAAAAGTGAATATAGTGCAGATATATTCGTCACTATTCAGCTTGTTTTTTTTCAGCAGTTTCAGCCTATTATTCTCAAGTAGGTCCTTATAGTAATCCTCTTCTCGATCATAATCTATAACAGTTCCCATTTCTGGGATTTCGACATAGTGAAGGTATTCTTTATATTCCTTGCCCTTGAATTCAATAGTATTCTTTTCTATAAAAAGATCTTTTTTAGTTGCCAACTTATCCCTTAGATACTCTTCGTTAGAAACCACGATGACGAGCTTACCCTTTGCATCGAGCATCCCGGATATCTTCTGTGCCACTTTGCCCAAGTCTGTTTCTATGAAATGGGGGAAGACGTATATTGCTGTAACAAAATCAAATTTCTCACTGGTCTTAAAATCCTGGAATGTATTTGGATGTATTGTTACGTTATTCTTACTGAGGCCACTTTTTGCAAAGTAATCGTAACTCTTTTCAGAGGGTTCGCACCCCTCTATTTGGACAGAATCGCCATATTTTTCTTTCAGCATCCTGATGAAAAATCCTATCCCAGACCCTATATCAAATACCTTAAAAGGCGGGTCCTTCCTCGACAAGATCTCATCGATGATAAATTGGTTCACAGCCACATTGAGACGTGTCTTCTCCTGGTTTGCCCAGTTGATCTTGTCGTATTGCTGAAAGAAAAAATCCCGGTTTTTCATTTTTTTTAGATTAGGTTAATGACACCACACAGTCCGTGCGTCTTAATAAAACCATATTTCAAGGAATCTCGCTAGTGTGTGAAAATTGCCCCTGTGGCACGTTTGTGACCCTATCGGGGTGATCTTTTCCTTACGGGAACCAGTCTGAGTGCTTCGCACGCTGAATCTTATGTGGTCACAAGTCACTAAGTATAATTTTCACTACGTTCAAATTCTACATAAGTGCTTGCGACCCCGGCTCGTGGTTTTTCTCTGTAGGGCAGAGAAAAACATCACTGCGCCTTCACAAAAGCGAAAAAGACTGGAGCAGCCCAGTCTTTTTACGCTCACGATTTTGTGAGGATTTAACAACGATGTTCGGAGAATGGGAAATGTGCCGTCGCGGAAGGAATTGCAGAAATTTATACGGGGATTAAACAAGCAATTGTCTACGGACGACCCTGCAATAGCCAATATGATACACAATATTAAGCTTCTCCACGAGAAGCACGAGACTCATTCCGCTGGTGTTGTTCATACGCCATATACATAACCCGAACATATTGCTTAAGGTTCACTTCGGCCTCGGCGAGATCATCGTCGGTGGCATCGGGAGCGAGCTCCTTGAGGATCTCTCGTAGAGATTGGGGGTGCGTTTGAGGCATGGGAATACCTACGCCGCATTGCGTTTCATTCTATTTTGCTTTGCACAACCCAAGACCTCCTTGCTGGAAATAATAATGCGGTCGTCGGTTTTAGCAATGAGTCCGAGATTGGGATTGACTTCAAATCCTACATACACCACCCGCACGCCGCGTTTCTTGAGCTCGCGCACCACGGGCTGATAATCTGAATCTGAGGCAACAAGGAATGCTTCGGTGAGCTTTCCATCGCAGGCAAGCGAGAGCATGTCTACGGAAATACTCACGTCCACGCCTTTCTCACGGAAGATCGGCTTCTTGTCGCCTGGCTTTTTGTAGTCGGCACGCAAGACACCTGCCGTGATGAGCTCAAATCCTTGCCGGTTGAGATGACCGCCCAAATTACGGTACGAGAGCATGAGTTGCGCCGACAACTCAGGGATGTCTCCGTGGGGTTTTGGTTTTGCGCGATAGAAGCGGCGTTCGTAGTTTTTCTGGTTTTCGGTCAATACGCAATCAAGCAACCCCGCGAAATCATAGGCGCTCCAGTCAGGCGCTGTCTCCTTCACCTTATCGAACACCTCTTTGATGCGGTGCCTGAAGTTCTCTCCGTCGATAAAAATGATGTGGGTCATGGATACAAAACCCCACCGGGCCTTGCGGACGGGTGGGGTGCTGATACCTACATCCTATCCTTTCACAGAAATCTGTCAACAAAGTGTGGGGATATCCACGATACATGTGCAAACAACGCCATATTTAAAGGTGTTTCGCAAGAATTGAAAAGTTGCCACTGTGGCAGGAATGTGACCCTACCGGGAATCGAACCCGGATTTCCAGGATGAGAACCTGGCGTCCTAACCGTTAGACGATAGGGCCAATGTGCTACACATTACAATAAAAACCAATAAAATTCAATTTTTTGACAAAACAAGTATAAGTGTGATACGGTCGACTTAGTGCATGTGCATATCACAGAGGAGGGCTCATCATGGAGCCAAGTATGATAGATGTTCTGTTGTACCCTGGCGTTACGGATCAGTATATCGGGCAAATAAGGAGTGTTGAGGACAATGGACGTCGAGCACAATATCGACTCACGATAAAAACCATCAATTGGCCTGAGCAATCACCGACGCGTCCTGGTCCGGAGAATGATGCGACATTTCGCAAACTGCTTGTTGGCAGAAAGCTTCCGGAAATGCAGCTCTTTGTCACCAAGGACGGCCTGGTCTGTTCCGGGAGGATCTCGGACAGCTACAAACTCGTTGTCGCTGAACTCGATGTTACCAAGAATGCTCAATTTCTTGAAGCACCGGGCATTCATCGAAGAGTCGAGGATATGGAGGGCTTGGGACTTTTTACCCTTGATCTGGATGCACTCACCGAGTGTTGCCCACAAGTGATCATTACGGGAGGCGCAGAATGAAGTTCCCTCCCAACACCTATGCGCCGCATCCCTGCGGCGTATTTTTTTGTGGTGGCGTATACTGTCTGGATGAAGAGGATTGTAAAGAAAAAATTTTTTGATAGGGCGGCGCCTATTGTGGCGCGGGAGCTCTTGGGCAAAACGCTGGTGCGTGAAGTGCGCGGCAAGCGGATAGCGAGCATGATCACCGAGGTTGAGGCATATGACGGTCCGCACGATCGCGCATCGCATGCGCACCGCGGGAAGACGCCGCGCAACGAGGCAATGTTTGGTCCGGCGGGGAATTGGTATGTGTATTTGGTCTACGGGATGCACGAAATGCTCAATATCGTAACTGGGCCAGTCGGGTATCCCGCCGCGGTGCTCATTCGTGGTACTCACGACGTAGTGGGGCCGGGGAAGCTCACGAAGTATTTTAAAATTACGCGCACACAGAATAAAACAATAGCCGCTTCAAAGAGCGGCCTATGGATAGAGGATCATGGCGTGCGTGTTCTGGCACGTCAGGTCATGCGCACGCCGCGCATTGGCGTGTCATACGCGGGTGAAGTGTGGGCGGGGAAGAAGTATCGATTCGTGCTCAAGAAGGGGAGAGAGTAGAAAAGAAAAAGGGCCGCACTTGGGGGAGTGTGCGACCCGGGCATTTTTATAGGTATGCCAAAACCTAAGTGTCTTCTTCGGCTTCGGCTGTGTTTGCAGCGTACGTCCCACCTTTGTTGCTCCATTTCTTGGGCTCCGATTTTTGTGCCACTGCGGCGGCAATTGATGGAGGTGGTGTCAAGACTTGCTTTGGCGGTTGTTCCTCAAGAACACTCGGCGGGAGATCAACCAGTTTTCCAGCAAGAATATCGTGCATCTTGGCAAGATTCTCAGCGCCGGGAGATTGATTTTTCATAGGCTTGCCCTCCATGTCAGGATATCAATATTGTACAACACAGAATATTTTCTGCAACCCCGCCAAAAGGACTCTTGCAAGCAAGGCTTTTGTGATAGAATACGGGCACATGGCAGCACAATTCTACAACAATGCGATCTTTTGGATCGAGGTCGAGAAGATCAAGCCCAATCCCTATCAGCCCCGCCGCGAGTTTGACGAAGTAAAACTCCGCGACCTCTCCGAGTCCATTCGTCAGTATGGGATTCTTCAGCCACTGACGGTGACCCGCAGAGAGATCACGAAGCCCGATGGCGGCCTTGCGGTTGAGTATGAGCTCATTGCCGGCGAGCGCCGCCTGCGTGCGTCTAAGCTCGCCGGACTTTCACAAGTCCCGGCGACGATCCGCACGGGTGACCCAGAGGATGACAACCGAATGAAGCTTGAGCTCGCGATCATCGAGAACCTCCAGCGCGAGGATCTCAATCCCGTTGATCGCGCGCAGGCCTTTCAGCGCCTTGCGGAGGAGTTCCGCTTCAAGCATACGCAGATCGCTCAAAAGATCGGCAAGAGCCGTGAGTATGTGTCTAACACATTGCGTATTCTGATGTTACCTGAGGAAATACTCACGGCGCTTCGTGATGGCAAGATCAGCGAGGGGCACACACGGCCACTCCTCATGCTCATAGACCGCAAAGAAGAGCAGGGGGCGCTTTTTCGAGAGATTCTCATGAAGCGTCTCAATGTCCGCGAAACGGAATCCATTGCGCGCCGCATCGCGTATGACAAGGTGCGAAAAAAGGACCTTGCGGTTGATCCGGAGCTCGTTGAGATAGAAGAAGAGTTGACTGAGCGTTTTGGCACGCGTGTGCAGATCGAGCGCAAGGACAAAGGCGGAAAGGTGGTGATCGACTTTTTTTCCAATGAGGACCTCCGTGTGCTCCTTGACGCACTTCACAATAAACCGGAAGCGGTAGCGCTCCTTGGAGGTGTCGCGGCCACGGAAGGCGAGCCCCTTCCTGCTGACGAAGCATCTCTCGCGGAAGATATGGCGGTTGCCCCCGAAGAAGCGGAAAAGGCGATGAAGGAGCCGGAGGACCTCTATAACATTAAGCAGTTTTCGATTTAAATATCGTTACTTGGATACCCGACGCCCAAGTAATGACATTAAGAGTTTTTCGATTTAAAGCGTGCGATAGGGTTTTTAAATGTTTTTTGAATTGCCGCCTTGATGTGTTTTCGGGCGATCGTGGTGTGTGAGTAGTCAAGCCACTTTTTTGAGGGGTGCGCATCACGGCGGGTGAGGACCTCGATGATATCGCCATTTTTCAGGACCGTGTCGATAGCGACGAATTTGCCGTTTACTTTTACTCCGGCAGTATGGTTACCCACGTCAGAGTGGATCGTATACGCAAAATCAATAGCGGTGGCGGTGGCGGGGAGATCAATGACATCGCCTTTTGGAGTGAAGACGAAGACGCGATCACCAAAGAAGTCCAGCTTGAGGTTATTGAGATAGCTGCCGTCATCAGCCATATCTTTTTCGTGCGCGATAAGGTCACGGATCCATGAGAGTTTCTCTTTGGTGCGCATCCCCACGCGGCGTTTAAGGAGCGAGAGGATTCCTTCTTTGTACGCGAGGTGTGAGGCCATGCCGTATTCGGCGGTTTGGTGCATCTCGCGGGTGCGAATCTGGATCTCGGTGATCCCGCCGTCACCGGTAAAGACGGTGGTGTGCAGACTCTGATAGCCGTTGTACTTGGGTGTGGCGATGTAGTCTTTGATCCTGCCGGGAAGGGGACGCCAAATATTGTGCACAATGCCCAAAACGCGGTAGCAGTCAGCCACAGAAGGGACGATGACGCGGAGGGCGACGATGTCATGGATCTTGTCGATGTCCATGTTGTGGTACCTGAGCTTGCGATAGAGACTGTAAAGTCCTTTGATGCGGGATCCGATATGGAAATCAGTGAAGTCCTGCTCGGCGAGTTTCTTGCCGAGCGTGTGATGGACCTTTTTAACGTATTTCTCAGAGAGTTTGCTTTTTTCGTTGCGGAGGCGCACGGTCTCAGCATACCCTTTGGGGTACGCGTAGGGGAATGCGTAGTCCTCCAGGTCTCCACGGAGCTTTCCCATGCCAAGGCGGTTGGCGAGCGGAGCGAAGATCTCGATCGTCTCGAGCGCGATGCGATGCTGCTTCTCCGGGTTTGTGTGTCCTTGGAGCGTCTCCACATTGTGCAGACGGTCGGCGAGTTTGATCAAAATGACTCGCGGGTCCTCTGCTGTAGCAATGAATAGTTTGCGGAGGCTTTCTACATGGCGCTCAAGACCGCGGTACTTGAGTTTGCCGAGCTTGGTAACACCGGTTACCAAAAAGAGTACGGTCTTCCCGAACTCGTCCTGAATTGTTTTGTCGCTTATCCCCGCATCTTCGATCACGTCATGGAGCAACCCCGCCGCGATGGTCTCGGCATCCGCGCCAAAGGTCGCGAGGTTTTTCCCCGTTGAGAATGCGTGGATGAAATAGGGGTCGCCGGTGAAGCGGTGTTGGCCCTCATGGGCTTTTTGCGAGAACACAAAAGCCTTTTCTATGAGTGCCTTACCACTTTCGCTCGGCTCCTTCATCAAGGTAATGATCTCCTGGGCGTCAGACATTGGGCCATTATATACCAAAACGCCTCATGCTCCCAAGATTTTTTGCGCGCAAACGTGCCATGAAAGTGGCGGACTATTTTTCTGATTTCTCTAGCTTATGCGGATTATGGTTGGGGCACGTCTTGTCGCTGCATCGTTCTGGGATAGTCTTCGTGCCCTCCATCATGAGTGCGCCACAGGTCGGGCAGGTCTTGCCGGTCGGCTTTGCCTTGATTGCGTATTTGCAGTCCGGGTAGTTTGAACAGCTATAAAAGATACCGAAGCGTCCGCGGCGTTCCGCCATCTCGCCTTTTTTGCAGACAGGGCAGGGAACACCGGTGCCGTTGAGTGCGACCGTCGCATCTTTCTTGATGTATTTACACTTGGGATAGTTGTCGCAGGCAACGAAGCGGCCGAATTTGCCGTCACGTTCGATAAGCTTTCCTTTTTTGCACTGCGGGCACGCTTCGCCGGTCTCTTTTGGCCCTTCAAGCTCGGTGCCGTCTTCTTTGCGTGCGCCGGCGCAGTCGGGAAATTTTTCGCAGCTCATGAATTTTCCATTACGAGAAAGCTTAAAGACCATGTCACCGCCGCAGATCGGACAGCGGAACTGTTTGTCCGCCTTGCCAAGCGTCGTGAGCTTCTCAATTTTTTCTTTTGACTTTACCGCCTTGGCAAAAGGAGTATAAAAATCTGCGAGAGTCTTTGCGTACGGGCGCTTGCCCTGTGCGATGTCATCAAGTTCGTCCTCCATGTCGGCGGTGAATGAGTCGCTGATGTAGTCGGCGAAGTGTTCCTCAAGGAAGGTACTCACCACGTCGCCGGTGTCGGTGGGGTGGAGCGTGCGGCCTTCTTTAAGCACATATCCGCGGTCAATGATGGTCTTGATGATGGATGCATAGGTGGAAGGACGGCCGATGCCGCGTTTCTCGAGCTCTTTCACCAGGCCTGCTTCTGAGTAGCGCGCCGGGGGCTCGGTTTGTTTCTCGATACAATCAAGTGAGCGGAGCTTGAGCGGGTCGCCCATGGTAAGTACCGGGAGCTCCACATCTTCGCCGCGGGCATCCGGATCAGCGAGGAACCATCCCGGCGAGAGCGTGCGCGAGCCCGTTGCGGTGAATGCGGGAATATTCTCGTCATCAACGCGTGCTGCGACCGTTGTCCTCAAGAGAAGGGCGTCACTCATTTGTGACGCGATCGTTCTCTGCCAAATAAGTTCGTACAGTCGTTTTTCTTCCGGAGAGACGCCGGCGCTCGCGCGTGACGGATCGGTCGGGCGGATCGCCTCGTGCGCCTCCTGAGCGTTTTTCACTTTTGTTTTGAATTCACGGATCATCACCAAGTCCTTGCCGAATTTTTTGCTGATGGTGTCGGTGATCGCCGCAACGGCATCCTTGCCGAGCGTGGTGCTGTCGGTGCGCATGTAGGTGATGAGTCCTTTTTCATAGAGCCCCTGTGCAATGCGCATCGTGCGAGAAGGAGAGAGTCCCAAGCGTGATGATGCGGTCTGTTGGATCGTTGATGTGGTGAAGGGTGCCTTCGGCGAGCGTGATGCCTCGGTCTCTTTCACGGAGGCGACATGCCACGGGTCTTTCTCGGCGGCCTTCTTGATGCTTTCCATACGCGTCTTATCACGAGGCTCTTCGGTACAAGTGAGGAGGATGCTTTCTTTTTTTGGTGTATCAAACATTCCTTCAATGCGCCAGAACGTTTCCGGGATGAATGCGCGAATCTCACGCTCACGCTCCATGATGATGCGCAGCGCCGGGGATTGCACACGCCCGGCAGATAGGCCGTAGCGGACTTTCTTCCAAATGAGGCCTGAGAGATCATAGCCCACGAGGCGGTCCAGCACGCGCCGCGCCTCCTGGGCGCGGCGCAGGTCCTGGTCGATCAGGCGCGGATGCGTGATCGCCTCCATGATGGCGTTCTTGGTGATCTCATGAAAGGCGAGCCGCTTGGGTTTCTTGAGCCCGCAGAGTTCCGCCAAGTGCCACGCGATCGCCTCGCCTTCACGGTCGGGGTCGGTTGCGAGGAGTACTTCGTCAGCTTTCCCCGCGAGTTTTTTCAGTTCGCTCACCACGGCTTCTTTGCCCGGAGAGATCTCATAGTGCGGTACGAAACCGGCAGCAATGTCGATTGCTTTTTTGTTGGATTTGGGCAGATCGCGAATGTGGCCGACACTCGCTTTCACGGTGTAGCCCGCGCCCAAATACTTCTCGATCGTTTTCGCTTTTGAAGGTGATTCGACGATTACAAGTTTCATAATCTCCTAAGTAGTACTACAGGTGTATCTGTTTTGCAAACTTTGACGTGAGAAGTGTTGAAAAAAATCGGCTGTCCCTTACGAGACAGCCGATATAATCGAATCTGACGAATTATTCTACGAGCTCATTGATTGTTTATGGCAGGCGTGGGCCCGGTGTCTTTTTGGAGGTCAAGAACACGCGGTACAAACAGATCATCAGCCATTACCCGCACCTGCTCGAATGGTCGCGGATGAGAGGAAATTGCGTCCCATGTGTAAACTCTCATCAACTGCTCTGGGGTGCCGTCGAATGCATTTTTTTGCCCCCAATAACCCCAGGCGTTCGGCAGGCCGTTCTTGTCAGCAATAATGATTGCAACCGGTATGTTTTCTTTTAACGCCTGGTCGATAATTTGATTGAGTCCCTTCGAAAAATTGGCTCGCAAGTCGAGCACTCGTTGCTGGAAGTCTTGAACCCTTATCTCGTTCGTATTGTTCGCCATGATAGCACCTCCTCGTGTGGCTATGGATGAACACTTCTATCGTATAATACCACATATTTAAAATACATGCAAGTTCCTCCAAGGGGAGTCCTTGGAGGAACTTGCATGTTGTGCAATTAGTCAGCCTGGCAGGTTGACCAATTTTGTTGCTAAGCTAAAGCCGCCAAATGGGGAGAGCGACGACGCGTTATTGGTTTTTCACTATGTCGTATTTGTACCTATCGATAGTATACGACACAGTAAAAGTAAAAAGTTGGGGAAGTTACACCGCCCGGACCTTTCCCAGCTCTTCTTTAATGAGTCCTTTGATCTCCATTGCGGAGAGGAGGATGTTTGCGGAGGAGATGGGGAGTTTGAGTGCGTGCATGAGTTCATCACGCGTGCGGGGCTCGCGGAGGTGCTCGATCACGATGCGTTCTTCGGGGGAGAGGTTCTCCAGAGTGCGCGCGCCGGCATCATCACGCCGCTCAAAACCAAGCGCTTCAAGAATGTCATCAGACGAGGTGATGGGCGTTGCACCCTGGCGGATGAGTGCGTTCGTCCCGCGCGAGTTGCGCGCATTGATGTTTCCCGGCACCACGAGCACATCGCGATTGTAATCAACCGCCATGCGTGCGGTGATAAGCGTGCCGGACTTTTCTTCCGCTTCAATGATAAGTACCGCGCGTGAGAGGCCCGCCATGATGCGGTTGCGCTGAGGGAATGTCCACGGTGCGGCGTTGAGGTCGGCGGGGAACTCAGAGAGGAGTGCGCCACCTGCGGCAAGGATCTTGTGCGCGAGGCGGAGGTTCGCGCGTGGATAGAGCACTTCGTCAGAAAGCCCCGACCCTGGGACAGCGATGATCCCGAGCCCCGCAGCGAGTGCCGTTTCGTGTGCGATCGCGTCCACACCGAGCGCCAAGCCGGAGACGATCGTGATCGGCGCGCCACGCAACCCACTGATGAGTGCGCGGCAGGCCTCCTGGCCATATGAGGTGACGGCACGGGATCCGACGACGGCAAGGCGCACGTCCACATCGCTCGGAAGTGTGCCACGGAGATAGAGCTCTTTGGGTGGCTGGGGGATTTCCATGAGGAGAGCGGGGAACTCCTCCTCTGCGAGCTTGTGGACAGGAAACGTAGGCATATCTTTGTGCATATTGTGCGTAGTGTAGCATCTTGGTATGATGAACGCATGCTTGATATTAAATTTATCCGAGAGAACAAGGATCTCATCGCCCTAGGCGCAAAGAAAAAACGCATTGATTTCAGTGTGGATGAACTCCTTGCCATCGATGACGAGCGCCGGGCCGCATTAACCTCTTTTGAGGAACTCCGCGCAAAACAAAACAGCGCAAGCGAGGGGGTGAGCAAGGCCGCCAATGACGAAGAGCGCACCAAGCTCATTGGGCAGATGCGCCTCCTTAAAGATGATGTTGCCAAAGAAGAGGAGAAGCTCAAGGAGGTCATGAAGCGCTGGCAAGCGCTCATGGTGCGTGTGCCCAATATTCCCGACATGTCCGTGCCAGAAGGAGATTCTGATGCAGACAACAAAGAGGTCAAAGTCTGGGGCGAGAAGACCAAGTTCACTTTTGAGCCCAAGAGTCACATCGATATCATGATCAAGCATGACATGGTTGACCTCGACCGCGGGACCAAGGTCGCGGGCTTCCGTGGATATTTCCTCAAGAACGATGGTGCGATGCTTTCGTTCGCGATCTGGCAAGCGGCACTCGCGCATTTTTCAAAAAAGAAATTTACGCCGATGATCGTGCCGTCGATGGTACGTCGCGAGACGCTTCTTGGATCCGGATATTTGCCGCAGGGGGAGGAGGATCTCTATAAGACGCAGGACGGCGACTATCTTTCCGGCACCGCGGAGGTGGCAACAATGGGTTACTACATGGACGAAGTGCTCACAAAAGAAGAATTGCCAAAGCGCATGCTCTCATTTTCTCCGTGCTTCAGACGAGAAGCGGGAAGTCATGGCAAAGACGTAAAGGGTCTCATCCGCGTGCATGAATTTTTCAAACTTGAACAAGTGATCCTTTGTGAAGCAAGCCACGAAGCGTCGGTCAAATTTCACGAAGAGCTCAACCGCAACACCGAGGAGTTCATTGAAGCGCTCGGTATTCCGTATCACACCGTGGTCAACTGCGGCGGCGACCTGGGGCTCGGCCAAGTGAAAAAGTATGATGTTGAGCTGTGGGTGCCGCTTGAGCAGACGTATCGTGAGATCAGCTCCGCCTCATACTTTCACGACTTCCAAACACGCCGTCTCAATATTCGCTACAAAGATGACGAGGGGAAAATGCGATTTGCACACTCACTCAACAGTACTGCCATCCCGACGCCGCGCATTCTCGTGTCGCTCATCGAGAACTACCAGCAGGAAGACGGCTCTATTCTCATTCCAGAAATACTGCGCCCCTATATGGGCAAAAGCGTGATCTCATAATATGGTGCGTGGCAGGAACACGGTGCGCGAGCAGATACTCCAAGCGCCGGCGCGCATAGAGCGCCGCCGCCGTGAAGCAAAACGTCGCATGGTATTGGGTGGGCTTGCCGTAGTGGGTGTCATTGTGCTCGTCCTCGGGCTCTCGTGGGTGCTCCATCGCTCGACATTGCGCATTCAGACAGTAGTTGTATCAGGGGCGCAGGTGCTTGATCAGCACGAGGTCGCATCTTTCGCGCAAGAGACACTTGCCGGCAACGATCTCTATCTATTTCCTAAGGATAGCGCATTCATCTATTCTGATGCTGCGTTGATCAAAGCGCTTATGCAGAAGTTCCCACGTATTGCGACCGTGCAGCTCACACTTAAGGGTCTCACCGAGCTCGATGTCACCATCACGGAGCGTGTGCCGGCGGCACTTTGGTGCGGAGAAGCATATCAGTCACAGCCCAACGCCACGCCCTGTTATTTCTTGGATGAAAAAGGCATGGTGTTCGCCACAGCACCGAAATTCTCGGGGAACGCGTATCTCGTGCTCTACGGCGCACTCTCCAGTACCTCATCGCTCCCCGGTGCGCCCTTGCCGTTCGGGCAGACATTTCTTTCTTCCGGTGAGTTTGCATCCGTCATGCAGTTTGCGGTTACTGCAGGCGCACTTCTTACTCCCGCTGCGGCGTACATTGTGGTTCCTGGTGCGCGTTCACTCGTCCTCTCTCAAGGCGCATACATTCTGATGAGCCTGGGGCAGGACCTCGCGTCACTTTCACAGAGTCTTACTGCCGCGGTCAATGCCAAGCGTGCTGAAGGGAAGCATGACCTCGCGACCGACCTCGACTATATCGATCTGCGTATCGCCGACACCGCAAGCAAGGTGTATTTTAAGTTTAAGAATTAAATTAGTACCTACGTAAAACGTATCGACCAAAGATTGCAGTACAATGAGATGCTGATAGATGATTGACAAGATAACCCAATCGGAATAGTATCTCTGGTAATTCCTCTGTGGATACAGAGGTGGTCGCTTTGGCGATAGCGGTGATGTCTCCCGCCTTGTGGAGACCGTTCTTTAGAGGAGAAGCCGGATGGCTACTCAAAATGTCGAACCAGATGTGCAAACTCACACTTTACGCATCATTGAGGGAGGAAATGCTCAGCACTGCTTGTTATCTCTCGGATGCTTGACCATTATTGAATGTAAAGTGCCGACGGTTATATTTTTTGTGGGACGAGAAGGAGGAAATTCTACGGATCTGTCGCTTATCATTAGGGCATACGAAATTATTAGCCCGCCCTACAATGTTTCAATGAAAGGGGTTTTTAAGACCGACCGACACGTGTTTCATCCTGCAGCCAGAGGAGATCGAGAGTTCATTATAACGAACTACAATACGAGTTCGAGGAAAGGATGGATACAAATACCAAAATACTACCTCCCGCAAATTCTCGAGCGTTTAAAATAAGAATGATTTTTTTGTAGCACAAAGCCCCGCACTCGCGGGGCTTTTTTGATATCACACAAAGCGAAGGGGAAACCTTGTGGTTCTGCGTCAGCGTTGCTATAGTGCCACCCATGAAGAAAAGTTTTTGGCACAATTTACCCAAGCCATTCATGGTCTTGGCTCCTATGGCGGATGTCACCGATGTGGCATTTCGTGAGATCATCGCCAAGTACAGTCGCCACGGGAATCCGCCGGCCGGCGGAGGCGGCCCTAATGTCTTCTATACGCAATTCGTATCTTGCGACGGGCTCTGCTCGCCCGGGCGCGAGGTGCTCCTGCATGACCTGAGGTATTCGGAAGCAGAGCATCCGATCGTGGCGCAGATCTTTGGGTCAAACCCTGAGACATTTTTTGAAACCGCGAAGCTTGTCGCGAAGCTGGGCTTTGATGGCATTGATATCAATATGGGATGCCCGGACAAGAGCGTGGAGAAGCAGGGTGCCGGTGCGGCACTCATAAAGAATCCCGACCGCGCACGAGAGCTTATTCGTGCCGCGAAGGCGGGCGTGGAGTCCGCCGGCCGGCGGATTCCTGTGTCGGTGAAGACGCGCCTGGGATACAACAAAGACGAGCTTGACCGATGGCTGCCGCAGATACTTGAGGAGGAGCCTGCAGTGGTGACGATCCATGCCCGCACGCGCAAGGAGATGTCTAAGGTACCCGCGCGCTGGGATGATGTGGCGCGCGCGGTGGGGATCGCTCGTGGCTCTAGCACGCTTATCGTCGGTAACGGTGACGTGGAAACCGTGGCGGATGGGGAGCGGCTTGCAAAAGCGACCGGCGCTGATGGCGTGATGATCGGCCGTGGCATTTTTGGTAACCCGTGGCTCTTTGACCGCCGTGTGAATCGCGACGACTTGCCGCTTGCGGAGCGTTTGCGCGTTATGGTGGAGCACACGAAGCGCTTTGAGGAGCTCTTGGGGAATGTGAAGAACTTTGCGATACTGAAG
>MHUS01000022.1:0-2872 GCA_001823505.1 Candidatus Yonathbacteria bacterium RIFCSPHIGHO2_01_FULL_51_10
TGAATGAGAATTCACTTTACAAACTTTATCAACCTTCTACTTTATAAACTTGTGGACATCGCGCGTTGCGTGATGCCCGTGACCGCGTGCCTATTGAAGAATGAGCCAACGAGTTGACGTGCGCTGCAAGCTAAGCCCCCAAAGGGTGGAGCTAAAGGGAAACCGAGTGTGAATAGCGCGTTCGTAGTGCACGTCAGACCCGAAGCCAGGTGAGCTTGCCATGAGCAGGGTGAATCACCACGAAAGTGGTGAGGAGGCCCGAACCGGTTGACCGTTCAACATCATCGGATGACTTGTGGTAAGGAGTGAAAAGCTAATCGAACCTGGTAATAGCTGGTTCTCTCCGAAATAGCTTTAGGGTTAGCGTCGCGGTTACCTCTGGGGGGTAGAGCACTGGAAGGGTTCGACAGGGAGCAATCTCGCGAACCCTATCAAACTCCGAATACCCAGAGTCAAGTACGCGGCAGTTAGACCATGGGGGCTAAGCTCCATCGGTCAAAAGGGAAACAGCCCAGATCTCCAGTTAAGGTCCCTAAATCTACGCTAAGTGCATCACAAGGAGGTGGAGTTTCATTGACAATGAGGAGGTTGGCTTAGAAGCAGCCATCCTTGAAAGAAAGCGTAACAGCTCACTCATCGAGAGATTCCGCGCCAAAGATAATCGGGGCTAAGCGTAGTACCGAAACTGAGGGTTTGTGCGCTTCATTGAGGAAATGTTCTTTAGAAAGTTTTTAGAGATACCGTAGCTTAAATTGCAGAATGATTTCCCGTCGAAAGGTTGTGCGTGGCCTAGGACATGACACAAATAAGTACGCGGTGAGATTACGTGCTCCCTAAGCAGCGGTCTGTAAAACCGTGGATTGCGGATGGGCTCCGCCGGTATCATCTAAAAACTTTTGAGCCAAGCAATGCTTGGCTCCTCAATGAAGCGCACAAGCGGTAGGAGAGTATTCTTGTCTGCTGTGAAGGAGCGTCGTGAGGCACTCTGGAGCGTCAAGAAGTAAGAATGTTGGCACAAGTAACCACAATGCGGGTGAAATCCCCGCACGCCGAAAGACTAAGGTTTCCTTGGCAATGACGATCAACCAAGGGTGAGTCGGCCCTAAGGCGATGGCGAGAGCCGTAGCTGATGGACACATGGTTAATATTCCATGACTTCTTCGCATAGTGATGGGAGGACGAAGATGAGTACGCAACGCGCATTATTGGATTTGCGTTCGTGCGGTAAGGACGGTGTTTAGGTAAATCCGGGCACCTGCTTTCAATGGCGATTCCAAGCTGAGCGTAAACCTGAAGGTTCGCCTTTGGGAATGTTGCAGAGCCGTCTTCCGAGAAAAATCTCTAAACTTAATATGCGAAGAAACCGTACCGGAAACCGACACAGGTAGTCAGGTCGAGTAGACCAAGGCGAACGAGTGAGTGTCCCCCAAGGAACTCGGCAAAAAAGCAGCCGTAACTTCGGGATAAGGCTTGCCCTGAGCAATCAGGGCCGCAGCGAAAGATTCCCTGGCAACTGTTTACCAAAAACACAGCTCCCTGCGAACTCGTAAGAGGATGTATAGGGGGTGACGCCTGACCAATGCGAGAAGGTTAAATATCGGTGGTGTGCGCATCACACAGAGTGTGATGTCGCGAGTTAAAAGCTAATAAAGTTCATAAAGTAAAAAAAGTGAACGCGAGCTCACTTTAAAAACTTTATTAACTTTCTACTTTACAAACTTGTGCGCATCGCGCGTTGCGCGATGCGCATGCTGGCTGATATAAGCCCTCGTCAATGTCGGCCGTAACTATAACGGTCCTAAGGTTCTTGATTCATCCGCCAGTTGGCGGATGAATCAAGAAGGACTGGGACTGTTATAGAAGTGAGACCTCTCACACACTATTTTTCGTAACGAAATTTAAAATTTCCGAGCGAGACGAAGGTGAAAATTTTGATGAATATCGGAAGATATTGAGAAAAATTTTCAGCAAGTCAAAGCAGGAAATTGAAAATTGCAGTAGAAAAGGTGGTGTGCGAGAGGTCTAAGGTAAACAAAAATCAATTACATCAAATGCTACCTATGATGCAGTAATGTATCGTCAGTCCAATTATGGCTACCAAGAGACCAGCGCCATACATCCTCACCCCTTGGGGCGGATGAAGAGAGAGTCCTTCTTTGAGGAATAGAAGAGCGAAATTCCTTGTCTGGTAAGTTCAGACGCGCACGAATGGTGTAATGACTGGGGAACTGTCTCGGGGGACAGCTCGGTGAAAATACAGTACAGGTGAAGATGCCGGTTACCTGCAGTTAGACGAAAAGACCCCAGAAGCTTTACTATAGCTTGATATTGAACTTGTTTGTTTACTGCGTAGCATAGGTGGGAGGGTTTGAAGCGGCGCTTTTGGGTGCCGTGGACCCGTCAGTGAAATACCACTCTGTGAATGGGCATGTTCTAATCTGTGCGGCAAAAACGCACGGTGACAGTATCTGGTGGGTAGTTTTGTTGGGGCGACATCCTCCTAAATCGTAACGGAGGAGTTTATTAAGGTTCCCTAGGCGCGAATGGAAACCGTGCCGATAGTGTAATGGCAAAAGGGAGCTTGACTGCAAGAGGTACATCTCGAGCAGGTGCGAAAGCAGAACATAGTGAACCGACGGCTCGCTTTAGATGCGGCCGAAGATTAACGGATAAAAGCTACTCTGGGGATAACAGGCTAGTTCCGCCCAAGAGTTCATATCGACGGCGGAGTTCGGCACCTCGATGTCGGCTCATCTTATCCCGGGGCTGGAGAAGGTCCCAAGGGTTTGGCTGTTCGCCAATTAAAAAGATACGCGAGCTGGGTTCAAACCGTTCAGGCTCTGAAATTTTTCGGATCCTGAACCTGTTTGAA
>MHUS01000022.1:2893-4851 GCA_001823505.1 Candidatus Yonathbacteria bacterium RIFCSPHIGHO2_01_FULL_51_10
ACGGCGGCGTACGCTCGCAAGAGTGCACGAGAAGCTGACTGATATCGGTGAAACCCGACCGGCTTGATTGCCGAGGGCAATACCGAGGGAAGAGTTAGTTAAAAGTTCGTAAAGCTCATAAAGTTTTAAAGCAGATGTATGTACATTTTCTTTATAAACTTTCAACTTTACAACTTTATAGACTAAGTCACCCGTAGAGACTAAGTGTCAGCAGGCTTGGTAAAACAAGTTGAAGCTATAGTCCAATCCATCCTGTAAGGGGTGAAGTAGATGCGTGAGACAGGTTGGTCTCCTATCTACTGCAGGCGTTGATTCTTGAGGAGAGTTGCTTCTAGTAAGTAATTGCTACTTTCATGAGTAATCATGACTGAAAATGCTGCTCATAACGGTGAAGCCTTCATATGATGTTGGTCTGAGAATTGTGTCACGATGGTCCCTGTGATATAGTTTGCTTGAGGACCAGATCCTCTTTAAGGTAATACCGTGGGAAGTCGATCTAACGCAGAATTAGCATACATTGCCGGGTTTCTTGATGGTGATGGGAGCTTAATGCTCCAGATCAAAAAGCGAAAAGATGGCGCTATCGGAATTCGATTTATGCCAACAATTTGTTTTTATCAAGATACACGGCATGAGAAAACATTGTATTGGATACAGGAAGTTTTAGGCATCGGCTATCTTTCCCAGCGGAACGATGGCATGACCGAACTTCGGATAAATGGTTACCGGCAAATAAGAGACATTCTTAAAAGTTTGTTACCATATATACGATTTAAAAAACTTCAAGCTACTGCATTAAAAAATGCATGTGATATCCTTGCCGATACGACGTTTAAAATGCTAAGCAAAAAGAAGTTACAAAAACTTGTGAACTATATCTTGGTGATCCAAAATGAAAATTACGGCACCAAGAAAAAGAAAACACAAGAAGAACTTCTTACCATGCTAGATTTGACCCCGTAACGACTCACGTTGAAAGATACGTGGACTCATATGCTTGAGGAATCGTCCCTTTGAGGACGACAGCTCATATGGGTAAGATGCAGCCCTCCTTTCTGCGTGCAGAAAGGAGGAAGGTATAGTCTACGCTCCTGGAAACAGGGGATTGTGTGACGAGAGGACCGAAGTGAACTGACCTCTGGTGTATCGGTTGTCACGCCAGTGGCATTGCCGAGTAGCTATGTCGGGAATGGATAACCTCTGAAAGCATCTAAGAGGGAAGCCAACTCCAAGATTAGGAATCGTTGAGACTCCTAGGAGATGACTAGGTTGATAGGTGCTAGGTGTACGCACCGTAAGGTGTTGAGCCGAGGCATACTAATTCGTCGAAGTTCCTATTAGGAAACGTGCGGATCACATTGCGTGTTGTTCAAAAAAGTACCTCTTCGCGAAAGGGAATTTGAGTTTCTTTTCGCGAGGAGGTATGATAGATATCTTCGTTCTTTCAAAAAAAGTGAGATTTGGGGACCTGTAGTTCAGCACAGGCAGAACGCCCACTGTTAATTGGGAGGTCGTGGGTTCAAACCCCACCAGGTCCGCCAAATCTCATTTCAATCGGGATACGCAACATAAACGAATCTCCTCAAGTTCTCGCGAGCTTGGTGTCATCGGCGTTTGTGGCGCGTTACTTCTTGTGTTTTGGTCTGGACAACCACAGCACCAAGGGCCAATGAGGCCAGGAAGCAGGAAGGTCCAACTCCTTCCATCCCGACCATCTCGAATTGACGCTCAGCAGTTTGAGCGTTTTGTTCTGGTGACTCGTCAGAGGGGTCACACCTCTTCCCATTCCGAACAGAGAAGTTAAGTCCTCTAGAGGCGATGATACTCCAACAGGGGGAAAGTAGCTCGTCGCCAGAACAAAGCGTTTAAAAAAAGTAAAAAAAGAAAAATGCCCCGGCCGCTTTGCGGCCGGGGCATTTTAATCTTGTTTTTGGTATACTATTCCCATGATGACTTGG
>MHUS01000022.1:4940-8333 GCA_001823505.1 Candidatus Yonathbacteria bacterium RIFCSPHIGHO2_01_FULL_51_10
CTGTGCTCACGCGCGTGCATCGAGGCACTCACGCCGCTTAACACCAAGTGGACGCGCTTCTTCTCCGTGGGAGGTGACGCATACGATGTTGCCGCAAGTATTGAGAACAAGAACGATACGGCCGGTATTCCTGAGCTTAACTATACGTTCAAGCTCCTTGATAGCTCAGGCGCCATGATCGGGCAAGCTGCGGGGAGCACCTTCGTGAATGCGCGTGAGGAGGTCATTCTTTTTGCGCCACGGGTCAGCACCGGGGGCAAAACTCCCGCGCGCGTTGAGCTCACCTTTGAGGAGCATCCGACGTGGCTTCAGGTTGCCACCGACTTTGGCAACCGCATGACCGTTCGCAACCAGTCTCTTTCTGGGATTGATACGCATCCTCAAATCACCGCTACGATCGTGAATCCCGGACCAAAAGACCTTTCTGATGTGCGCGTCGTGGCGGTGGTGTATAACGGCAGGGGAGAGCCCGTAGGGGTCTCAAGTAGTGTTATCAACACCATGCCGGGGGATGGGGGGAATGTCACGACCAAGTTCTTCTGGCCTCTTTTATTTGCTCCAAAGGCGCCCACGAGCGGCTGTACGGCACCGGTTGATATCATGCTTGCTCTGGACCGCTCGGGGAGCATGGTGGGCAAGCCCCTCACCGACGCAAAAGCTGCGGCAGAGTCGTTCGTTGAAACACTCACTTCTGCCGACCATGCGGGGGTTGTTTCCTTCGCGACTGATGCATCAAACCCGATCGAGAGCACACTCTCGGGGGACCACGCGCAAGTGAAATCAGCGATCGATTCCATTGTGATCGGCACTTCCGGATTGCAGTACACCAATTTGGGCGACGCCATTGCCAAAGCGCACACGGAGCTTATTTCATCTCGTGTTCGTGACGGGGTTAAGAAGGCCATCGTGCTGCTCACGGATGGCGTGGCGAATCGTCCTGAGGACCCTGCAAACAAGAGCAACACTGCCTATCCTGAGGATTTTGCCGCCAAGGAGGCACAAGGAGTGATACAAGACGGGGTAACGCTTTACGTTATCGGCCTTGGGCGCGATCTCAACACGGACTTTCTCAAGGAAAACATTGCTTCTGCGCCTGAGGATTACTATGCGGCGGCAAGCTCAAGCGATCTTAAATCGATCTATGGGCAAATATCCGAGGCGGTCTGCAAGGCGGAGATATTTACCATAAAAGTTTTGCCGCGCGTGCAGGAGGTTGCCCTGTAGTGACCCCGTAGTAGAGCGGAGCTTCACTACGGGGCTACTACGGGGTTGGTAATCAGCAGTAAAGGAAGGTATTATGATGGCCGCGCCGGCGTAGCCGGCGCGGCAGGAACCACATGGAACTCATCAAGCGTCTTTCGCGCACTCACATTGACTGGATACTTGTTCTGGCCCTCATTCCCATTTTGGGTGCGGGGCTTTTGACCATGAACGCCTTTGAGGGTGCAAATCGATTCTTTGAACACCAGTTGCTATGGATCGGTGTTGCCTTTGCTGTGTTTTTCGCGGTGAGTTCGGTTGATATGGGGTTCCTTAAGCGGACGAATGTCCTCATGACACTCTTTGCCTTCTTCTGCACACTTCTCATTGCGCTTTTTGTGCTCGGACATTCTATCAAAGGGGCACGAAGCTGGTTTGATTTTGGCGGCTTTTCCTTTGAGCCGGCTGATATGACGAAGCTCGTGGTGATCCTCATTCTTTCAAAGTATTTTTCGCGCCGGCACGTGGAGATCGCGCACTTCAAGCACATCATTGTCTCCGGGTTTTATGCGTTTGTTCCCTTTGCCCTCATTCTTTTTCAGCCGGACTTTGGATCGGCCATCATCATATTCTTCATCTGGTTCGGCATGGTCATGGTCTCCGGACTCTCGCGCAAGCACCTTCTTGTGGTTCTCACGATAGGGGTCATGGCTTTTGGTGGACTGTGGTACTTCATGCTCGCTGATTATCAAAAAGCCCGGATCAAAAACTTTCTTGATCCGCTGGCGAATATCCACGGGACGGGGTGGAATGCGTACCAATCCACCATTGCGGTCGGTTCAGGGGGTCTTTTGGGAAAGGGGGTGGGGTATGGCACGCAGTCACGGCTTAAGTTCCTTCCTGAGTACCAGACAGACTTTATTTTTGCGGCGTTTGCCGAGGAGTGGGGATTCGCAGGCGTAGGGATCCTTTTTCTCTTATTCTCCATTGTGATATGGAGGATCCTTGCGAATGCCTTGGTGGGAGCTGGGAATTTTGAGATGCTGTTTGGTATGGGCCTTGCCATATTCTTTATGGCGCATTTTGCCATAAACGTGGGTATGAATATGGGCGTGATGCCCGTGACTGGCATCACGCTGCCGTTTTTAAGCTACGGCGGATCGCATCTCGTCACCGAGTTTTTGGGGCTGGGGATCCTGATGAGCTTTCGCCGCCATTCTCGCGCCGCCCACCGCGACGACATGAAAAATGAGTTCTTGGGGGTGTAGAAAAGGTGCCTGACCCTCCTTCCTGTTTCCGGCTAATAAGAATTACTTAGGGCGTAGAGTTGTTGCGTTGCGTCGATATTACTTGGGGCACCTCCGCCACTCTCAAGCTCACACCATTCATCGCCTGCGTTTGTTCCCAAGGTATCATTCCCCCTTTTTGATATATATTGCATTACACCGCATCGTAGCGGGTTACCCGTAGATTCAAGGCGCGTAATGAGGTCATACTCTGAACCGTTAATTTCTACACTATAGCCGTAGCCGTATCTTGCGCTTGCTCCGTTTGTATAGATGAGATTGTAGGTGTTGTGTTGTTGTAGTGTCTGGGCCGGATCTACCGGCATCGAAGGTAAATAAGGGGCGAGTAAAGAAGCAAGAGTAGTCCCACCGGCTGGGCTGTCCCAGTTGTTGAAGCTTGTGCATTGTATGGAGTTGGTTACGGGATTGGTGCACGCAGTACCTGATGATGGTTTCGGGTATTCTCCGTTCGCGTCGTAATAAAAGAACAATGCCTTGTGTAGCTCGTTCATTGCTTGGATTCTTTGCGCATCACGCGCTTTTGCACGAGCTTCTTGCATTGCCGCCAAGACTACGCTGGACAGTAGTCCGATGATAGAAATTACCACCAAGAGCTCAATGATAGTAAAGCCTCTCACTAAGTTTGTTTTCATCTGTTTCAATATATCAAAAAAAGCATGGTTTCCAAAGCCAGTCAGCAACAGCTTAGGTGTGTTTAAAGGTTTAATGGTAGTTGTCCCATTGTCCTAGGGGTTGGTTAAAGCGTAGAGGAATTGAGTCGCGTTGATATTCGAGACATTTCCACCGCTCTCAAGCTCACACCATTCATCGCCGGCATTTGCACCAGCGTTGTCTGATCCCCGCTTTGATACATATTGTATTATGCCACAACGCAACGGATTGCTTG
>MHUS01000022.1:8360-9869 GCA_001823505.1 Candidatus Yonathbacteria bacterium RIFCSPHIGHO2_01_FULL_51_10
CAGAGCCGTCAGTTTTGACGCGGTATCCATAGCCGTATCTATTCTGGGAGTTGTAGATATGAGGGTAGTTGTTTCCAGTCAGTGTTTGGGTAGGATCTGTTGGCATTAAAGAGAGATAAGGAGCCAATTCAGAAGCGAGAGTTGTCCCCGTGCCGGAGGTATTGCTCCAGTCGTTGTAGCTCGTACAGTGTTTGGACGGATTTGATCCAGATCCAGCCCCAGAACAGGCATTTCCAGTTGGCACAGGGTATTTGTTGTTTGCGGCATAGTACAACACTAGCGCTTTCTGGATCTCCTGAAAGTTGCGTATCCGCTGGGTGTCACGCGTTTTTGCACGAGCATCTTGCATTGCCGCAAGTACCACGGTAGAAAGCAGGCCGATGATTGAAACAACCACGAGAAGTTCTATGAGGGTGAAGCCGCGTCGTTTCATGTTGGTGTGTTTAGTATACATGGAGAGGGCGGGATTATCAAAACGCTGATGGGGAAATCTTTTGTTTGGTGTAGACAGATTCCGTCTTGGTGAGCATTCTTTCAAGGGAGAATTGTTCCTCGACTTTCTTTTTGAGTGCCGCACCACATGCCGCAGCCTTTGCAGGATCATCTATGACTCCGGTGATCGCCACCGCGATCGCCTCAGGCGATCGCGGTGGCACCAAAATACCTGAAACGCCATTCTCAATGATCTCGGGGATGCCGCCGACCCGGGTGGCGACAACAGGAAGCCCTGCTGCTCCGGCTTCGAGGAGGACGTATCCAAGAGCTTCTGATATTGAGGGAAGCATAAAGATATCAAACCCTGAAAGAAGTTCCGCGGCATTTTGCTTGTGCCCCACAAGGAAGACGTGGCCAGTGAGCTCAAGAGTTTCAATAAGACGCTCTAACGTTACTCGTTCAGCGCCTTCGCCAATGACGACAAAGATCAGCGCTATGTCCGGCCGCGTCTTTTTGAGTATCTCAATTGCTTGCAGCGCGTAGGTAAGCCCTTTTGTTTTATGAAGCTCCGCGACCGCCCCGATCCAAAGCGCATGGCCGGGGATCGAGGCGCGCTGTTCTTCAGGCAGTATTATCTCGCGTGCTTCAGCACGGGGGAGGAGAGGGGTTGAGGGAATGCCATTATGAATAAGTGCTATTTTTTTGCGAACGAAGGGGAAGTGCCGGACCTGGTCTTGTGTCCCCTGTGATACAGCGATTGTTGTGCGCGCGAGTACGATGGTGAGCCATGTAAAAAATTTGATCATCCATTTTTGCCATGCCGGGCGATCTTCGTTGAATGCCCAGCCATGAGCAGTGAAGATAATGTGGGGAACATGGGCGATCCTGCCTGCGAATGCGCCAATGCCGCCGATCTTTGAACTGTTGAGGTGGACGATGTCGGGCTGCTCGGTACGGAAGAGGTTGAGGAGTTGCGCAAAAACCGCCAGGTCTTTGGTAATGGAAATATCGCGTCCGAGATCGGGGATCATGAGGGTCCTGATCCCGGCGATGCGTAATTTATCCACCAACGCG
>MHUS01000022.1:9880-14015 GCA_001823505.1 Candidatus Yonathbacteria bacterium RIFCSPHIGHO2_01_FULL_51_10
CATAGCGCTGCGCGCCACCCCAATTACTTTTGGTGATGACGAAAATAACCTTTTTTTTCCTGGATTTTTCCTGGATCATATATGAAAAATGGAGACAAAATTTCCTTAGATGTGCTACTATACTACTATACTTTCCCTCGATGTCATCGATCAATAAAATCGAGCCCCTCATTCTCCTTTTGGGAGATCTTATTCTCTTTTATGCCGCTCTTTGGAGTGCTCTTTTCTTGCGCCATTTTGAGGTTCCTGATTCCGACCTCCTTGTGCGCCACGCAATACCGTTCTCGTATCTTTTTGGGGCGTGGGTGGTGGTATTTTTTATTGCAGGACTTTATGAGAAGCACACGACACTTTTCCGCAGCAAGCTCCCTTCTATCCTCTTGTATGCGCAGACCGTAAACAGTTTTATCGCGGCCGTCGTATTTTACCTTGTACCTGCCTTCGGGATCGCACCAAAAACGATCCTGTTCATCTACCTCATTATTTCATGGGGATATATTTTTTTCTGGCGAACTACCGCACTCCCGCTCTTTGCCGCACGCCGTAGACAGAGTGCCCTTTTGATCGGAAGTGGAAGCGAAATGCACGATCTTAAACATGAGGTGAATGCGAATCCTCGCTATGGACTCTGTTTTACGACCATTATTGATCTTGATAAGGCTGGCGATATTGAACTCTCTCAGGGAATTGTTGATCGTGTGTATGCCGAAGGGGTGACTACCATCGTCGTTGACCTCAAGCACCCTCGTGCAAGTACCATAATTCCGCATCTCTACGAATTGCTCTTCTCGGGGGTTAAATTTGTTGATATGCACCGGATGTATGAAGATATCTTTGATCGCATACCGCTTACGGTGATGGGGTATCACTGGTTTCTTACGAACATATCCGTTTCGGCGCATCTCGCGTACGATGTGCTTAAGCGCGTCATGGATGTAGTGGTCGCGTTTGTGGGCGGAACGGCGTCCCTCGTGGTATATCCGTTTGTCGCACTTGCGATAAAAATAGAGGATGGTGGCCCGCTCTTTGTCACTCAAGAGCGGGTTGGGCAGGGGAATCGCCCCATTCATCTTATAAAGTTTCGAAGCATGCGCGCGAGCGATAGTGGCGCATGGCTCGTTGAAGGGGACTCGCGCGTTACCCGTGTCGGACGGGTGCTTCGTAAGACACGGATCGATGAGTTGCCACAGCTTTGGAATGTGGTGCGTGGGGATATTTCTCTCATTGGGCCACGTCCTGACATCATTGGACTTGGAAGCACTCTCGCGAAAGAAATATCATATTACAATATTCGCTATCTGATAAAACCGGGTCTTTCCGGATGGGCGCAGATCAAACAAGATCTTCCACCACAATCAGTCGAGGAATCAAAGCTTCGCCTTGCGTACGATCTCTTCTATATCAAGAATCGATCATTGTTTCTTGATTTTAAGATCGCGCTCAAGACCATAAAGATCCTCTTGTCCCGAAAAGGGCTCTAGGATATACTCCTTCTATCTATGAAAATCTTTATTACCGGCGCGGCGGGGTATGTGGGGGCGATGCTCGTTGACCAGTTTTCCAGGCGCGCTGATGTAGATGAGATCATCGGCGTGGACAAAGAACGCCTCCCGGAATTTTTAAAGGGAAACACAAAACTCACCTGGATCGATGGGAATATTGCCGATGATGTCTGGCAGAAAATTCTTGAAGAAAAAAAGCCCGAGGTGATGATCCACTGCGCGTGGCAGATCCGCGAGATGTATGGAAAGAAGGAGACGCAGTGGAAGTGGAACGTAGAAGGATCGCTCAAGATCTTTGATTTTGCGTTCTCGCACGGTTTCGTAAAAAAGCTTATCTATTTTTCCACCGTTTCATCGTATGGCGCGAAGTCGACCAACACCCTCGAATATCGTTTCAAGGAAACAGACCCATTTATTGAGAATGAGTATCTCTATGGTATTGAGAAGCGTGTTGTGGAGGAGCGCTTGAAGGAGAAATTTGATGCCAAGAAAAAAGAGGGCACCGTGCTTCCACAAGTGTTCATCGTGCGTCCTGCGGCAATCACCGGTCCTCGTGGGCGGTTCATGATGAAAGAGCGATTCGGTCTTCAGGCGGCGCTTTCAGGAAAGTTGTCAAAATCACCGCTCCATAGACTGATCTCGCTCATGGTGTCGTTTGTTCCTGCGCCACCCTTGTGGCTTCGCCAATTTATCCACGAAGATGATGTGGCGGACATCGTGGGAATGTTTGCTTTTAAGCAGCTTGATGGCGAATATGAAGCATTTAATATCTGCCCCCCGGGGGAGCCGGTCCTCGCGCGAGATATGGCGGAAGCGGTAGGGAAGAAAGTTGTCCCCATTCCGCCATTTATGGTGCGTATCGCGTTCTTTTTCTTTTGGCACCTTACGCGCGGGCGCGTGCCAACCTCAAAAGGAGGTTGGAAATTCTATTCCTTTCCGATCGCCGTTGATGGATCACGGCTTACCACGCGATATGCCTACCAGTATCAATGGAACTCAAAAGACGCATTCGTATTCACTGATGGACGGTATGGGCAGTTTGTTCCTGAGAATGATCGGAAAACAAAAGTGGTTTAAATTCCTCGTTCATGAATGAAACACTCTTCCATGCGCTCAATAGTCTCGCAGGAGTAAGTCCTGTCACGGACGCATTCATTATTTTTTCTGCCGTGTGGTTGCCCTACGTCCTCGTTGTGGTGTTGGGCGGCTTCTTGTTGTTTCATCACGATAAGCCGAGTCAGGCTGCACGCGATCTCTTCGTTATTCTTGCTGCTGCGAGTTGCGCGTATCTTGTGGCACGGGCCATCAAAGGAGGGTTTCCGATGCCGCGGCCGTTCATGGTGCTCCAGGATGTCAATCTACTGTTTCGTCCTCACGATATGCAAGCATTTCCTTCCTCACATGCGACATTTTTTATGGCGCTTGCTTCCGCGCTCTTTTTCTATCATCGACGCATTGCGTGGTTCTTTTTTGTTGCCGCGGTATTGATCGGCGTTGCGCGTGTTGTAGCCGGTGTACACTGGCCGGGTGACATCTTGGCCGGGTGGATCATCGGGGGAGGAATTGGCGCCCTTGCCTATCTGGCACTCCAAAAGTTGCAAAACAGGTGGAAATCTCTATAATGGGCGCTATTATGAGAAATACGAGGGTAGCAGCTCTCCTTTTGATTCTTGCCGGCGTTGGTGTCGGCCTCTTTGTTCATGCGTCCCAGTTCCCGGGTGGCCGCGGAGCGGCGATCCTTGCGAAAGCGCACATTACGGTTCCCGAGAAGCCTTTTAAGCTTGGACTCGACCTTTCCGGCGGGATTGAGCTTACCTACCACGCGGACGTTTCTTCCATTGCCCCTACGGAAGTAAAGACATCGATGGACAACCTCCGCGACATCATCGAGCGCCGCGTGAACCTCTTTGGTGTCTCTGAGCCAGTGGTGCAAGTTGAAGAGAAGGGAACTGCGGGTGCGCCCGATGAGCGGCTTATCGTGGAGATCCCCGGTGTGACCAACGTGACACAGGCCATGAGCGTCATCCAGCAGACGCCGACGCTTGAGTTCATGACGCGTCGCTCTGATGCCGAACTTGCCGTGTACGAAAAAGATTTGCAGGATTACCAGGCTGCGCAACAGGCGGGGAAGCCGATCGCGCCGAGCGAGGCACTCCTTAATGGTCTCTACGCGCCCACTGAGCTCACCGGCAGATTCCTCAAGAACGCGGCTCTTGAGTTCAACCCGACGACCGGAATACCCTACATTCTTTTGACTTTTGACGACCAAGGGAAGCAGCTCTTCGCTGACCTCACGAAGGCGAATGTGGGCAAGCCCATCGCGATCTTCCTTGATCGCGAGCTCGGGAACGTCACCCCTATCACCGAGCCGGTCGTGCAGGAGGCGATTACCGACGGGAAGGCGCAGATCACCGGTACCTTTACGGTGCCCGAGGCAAAGACCCTTGTGGGACGGCTTAATTCCGGAGCACTTCCCGTTGATCGTCTCGAGCTTCTCTCTACGCAGACCGTTGGCGCACCGCTCGGCGCCCAGGCGCTCCACGCGGGTGTCGTCGCGGGATTCTGGGGGTTGTTAACAGTTATGGTCTTTCTTGTCCTCTGGTATCGTCTGCCGGGCGTTGTCGCCACGGTCG
>MHUS01000022.1:14031-16520 GCA_001823505.1 Candidatus Yonathbacteria bacterium RIFCSPHIGHO2_01_FULL_51_10
CAGCATCATGCTTGCGCTCTTTAAGCTCATCCCCGTTACACTCACGGCGGCGGGTATCGCGGGGTTCATTCTTTCCATCGGTATGGCGGTTGATGCCAACATCTTGGTCTTTGAGCGCACCAAGGAAGAGCTCCGCAAAGGGCGCAATGTTGCCGATGCGGTGCGAGAAGGATTCGCTCGTGCATGGTCCTCGATCCGTGACTCCAACACCTCAAGTATCATCACGGCTGTCATTCTCTTTTGGTTCGGCACCAGCTTGATCGAAGGATTCGCGCTTGTGTTTGGGCTGGGCGTCATTGTGTCGATGTTCTCAGCACTTACGGTGACACGCACACTTCTCTTTGCTATTGGCGTAAGTGGAACGTCACGTGCCGCACAAGTTCTCTTTGGAAGCGGGTTTTCTTGGAAGCTTGCCGCCACGGAAACAATTAAAAAATAATTATGTTCATCGTACGACACCGCATCATTTTCTTCATTATCTCAGGACTGCTTTTTGCCGGTTCGTTCTTCGCCTTTTTCACCAAAGGACTTAATTTTGGCATTGATTTTAAGGGCGGGTCCATTGTGGAAGTGGAGTATTCCGCGGGACGCCCGGACGTCAGCGTGCTCAAAGACGCAATTGATCCACTCGGGTTTTCTCCACGCATCCAGGAAACAGGGGACAATGGTTTTCTCATTCGTACACGGACACTTGATGACGCGAAGGGCGAGCATACGGCGCTTCTTTCCGCGCTTACGCTCGGAGGCACCGTAGAGGCGACAGAGGTGCGCTATAACTCGATCGGGCCGGTCATCGGCAAGGAGCTTCGCGACAAAGCATGGCTGGCAATTCTTGCCGTTATTGTGGGCATCGTGCTCTTTATCGCCTTCGTGTTCCGCAAGGTCTCTGAGCCGGTTTCTTCGTGGAAATACGGCGTGATCACGAGCGTGGCACTTCTCCACGACATCATTATCCCTACGGGAGTATTCGCGTTTCTGGGGAAAGAGATTGACACGCTCTTTGTGGTGGGGCTCCTCTCTATCATGGGTCTCTCGGTGCACGATACGATCGTCGTCTTTGACCGCGTGCGCGAGAACTTGAAGCTCAAGATCTCAAGTAATTTCTCAGAAACAGTAGGAGCGAGCTTGCGCCAGACCTTCACCCGTTCTATCAACACCTCACTCACGATCATTTTCGTACTCATCGCGCTTTATTTCGTCGGTCCTGCGTCAACGCATGACTTCGCACTCCTTCTCCTCATCGGTATGACCATCGGTACGTACTCATCAGTGTTTATCGCATCACCGCTTCTTGTGGTAGCGGAGGAAAGCGGCAAGAAATAAATTCACACATAATCCACAGTTTGCCCTTGCACTCGCGCCCGCGCGGGTGCATACTTTTATGCGGAGGGGAGCAAGGGTGCTCCTCAAGTACAACCATCGACAGATTCGGGGGTCTTACAATGAAGAACCAGCCAAGTCGTATTCATGTACCGTTACCATGTGGATTCAAGCCGGCACAGGAGCGTATCGCCAATCTGGATCTCTCGGGTATTAATGCGAAGCTTCAGAGAAAGTTGGATAGCGGTGATCCAGTACTTACGTCTCAGTACCAAGATTGTCGGGAGCTTCACGATTTCGTGAAAGACTGCCTGAACAGCGGCATCCAAACGCTTTCCGTGCGTGTTATCGGTAAGCCGAAAACGGGGAGCAGCTCGTATTACGTTGCCTGCTCGGTTCCCGGGAAAGAGGACAAGTATTTTGCCATTTCCACGGCATGCTTGCCCGGTGCCAAACTCGTTCCGGCGGAACTCCGTCGTTACAGTGCGGTCCCTCTGGCCGCCTAAAAACAATCAACAATTTGTATCATTCATACGCCCGCCCCGATACGTCGGGGCGGGCGTTAAACTTTGCAAGGGGCACCCCCTAAGACACAAAATCGGCCTTTAAAATTAAGCCCTTGACTTACCTTGCGATATGACTATACTAGAGGAAACGCTTGAGAAAGGCGTTTTTTTAACTCCCCGAAAGGGGAGCTGGTCATTGAAAACTGAATATGGATTGTACGCAAGAAAAAGCAACAAGAAGTAAGAAGCAAGCAAGGAGCAAGAAATATACTGTATTTTCTTTTGTTCCGTCTGAAGAATAGTCTAACTGTTCTTAACTTAAGAGTTTGATCCTAGCTCAGGATGAACGCTGGCGGCGTGGATAAGGCATGCAAGTCGAGTGGGTTTAGACCCACGGCGAACGAGGTAGTAACACGTGGGAACGTACCCTAAAGTCGGGCATAACCAGTCGAAAGATTGGATAATTCTCGATATCTCTCCGGAGGAAAGATTTATCGCTTTAGGAACGGCCTGCGGGATATCAGCTAGTTGGTAAGGTAATGGCTTACCAAGGCTATGACGTCTAGGGGAGGTGAGAGCCTGACCCCCACCGATGGTACTGCGACACGGACCATACACCTACGGGTGGCTGCAGTCGAGAATCTTCCACAATGGACGAAAGTC
>MHUS01000023.1:0-6411 GCA_001823505.1 Candidatus Yonathbacteria bacterium RIFCSPHIGHO2_01_FULL_51_10
AGATATTATCTACACGCCGGCAAAATTCCCTGAGCACGGCCAAGTGAAGAGTGTCCGTGAGCCGTGGGTCTCGGCGAAGATCATTCTGCCACCGGAGTATGTCGGGCCGCTCATGGTCATGCTCTATGATCATGAGGCAGAAGTCGGGGAGACGGAACTTTTTGGCGACAATCGCACGGCGATAACCGTCGCGCTCCCGCTTCGCGAGCTGATGCGTAATTTCTTTGATGAGCTCAAGAGCGTTACGTCGGGCTTCGCGTCGCTCTCCTACGAGATCGTCGGGCTTCGCGATGCCGATGTGGCACGGCTCGATATCCTCGTTGCCGATGAGCCGGTGCCGGCCTTTGCCAAGGTGGTTTCGTATAAAAAGATGGAGCGTGAAGCAGAGGGGACGGTGGAGCGGCTCTACAAAGTGCTCCCACGGCAGATGTTTACCACTAAGATCCAAGGACGCGGTCTGGGCCGCATTATTGCGTCTCGGACGATCTCAGCCCTCCGCAAGGATGTCACCGGGTATCTCTACGGCGGCGATATTACGCGCAAAATGAAACTCCTTGAAAAGCAGAAGAAAGGAAAAAAGAAAATGAAGGAGCATGGGAAGGTCAATATTCCGCAGGATGTGTTTCTCAAGATGGTGAAGGGGGAATAACAGGACTTCTGTTTTTGGCAGGCTACTTTGTCGCCATCCTCCGCTCCTCATTCGTCGTAGTACTCACTACGCCTCACTTCGGTGCTCTGCGGCTTCGCGTATCCCACTCAAAAACGGAAGTCCTGGGAGAAGGACTCTCCTCTGCGCATTTCATTAAAAAATGAACGTTCCGCCCCCTTCGAGTGTCTTTTGTGATATACTGAATTAAGCGATGAAAACAAAAATGTATCTTTTTCTCGGAGCAATTCTTCTGCTCATTGTTAGTGGTTTCTTTTTTTATAACAGTAGAGTTCAATCACAAAAAGATGATAAGGAGGTTATTTCCTGTGGGTCTACAATTCCGGCGTATTGTAACCGATATAGATGTGAGACTGGGTTCTCTGATGTTCCTGCGCTGCCTGGAAGTGCACCCCTTTGTTCTGATGGTACACGTCCCATAAACATTGGAGAAGTCCCACACTCCTAATGAGCGATAACAAGCGTGTTATTAAGCGAATCGAAATTTATTGCAACCGCCCCAAATACCCCGCGCCTTGGCGCGGGGTTCTTTATTGAATCAACGCGGGTGCCGCGTAGAGCAGTACCATGCTTATGGCGATAAGGACGGAAAAGAAGCCCCAGACCACTTTAATGCGCTTGTTGTGTTTTTTCTGAAACAGCATAAGTTTTATTTGCTATAATGGTTGGAATCATAGCACATCGGCGGTGCTTGGCAAATCATGGCATACCACCAAAAGAAACAAACACGACTTAGATCTCTCCTGCGCACGCCGGTGGTACTCGCACTGCTTGTTTTTGTGGCACTGTTCTTGGTATGGGAGACATGGGGTCTCTTTAGCAAGGAGCGTGTGGCACACGAGACGGCGGCAAGCGCGCAGGCGGAAGAGCAGGCGCTCGAGGCGCGCAAAGCAGACCTCAATCAAAAGATCAGTCGTCTGGATACACCACAGGGAGTTGAGGCGGAGATCAGGGAACGCTTTGGCGTGGTCAAAGATGGGGAGGAGGAGGTCATGATCGTCCCTGCGGGGGCGAGCAATACGCAAGGCGTTGAAGGAGAAGGCGGATTATGGTATACCTTAACTCACTTCTTCAAGAAGTGAGGCGGGCTACAACGAAAAAACGCGGGATTAGTTTAATGGTAAAACGTCAGTTTTCCAAACTGAGGTTGGGAGTTCGATTCTCCCATCCCGCACCAAAAAAGCGCCAAAAGGCGCTTTTTGTGCGGGATGAGCGAGTGAACTGCTTCACTCGCGCGGAGAATCGAAAGCCGGAGTATGTCGCTTTGCGACAACGAGGCGGGGTCGCGAGTACTTAGGATTTTTGAGTGCGAAGCACGAATAAAATACTTAGTAACTCGTGACCGATTTCCATCCCGCACACACGCAACTTCCACTTGGTATTTTCCCCCTATTCTGCTATAGTTTTTGGCATGGAACCCAACGAACGAGCAATGCTTGAGGAATCGCTTTCCCTTGCCCGGGAGAACAACGAAATGCTTCGTTCTCTGCGGAGCAATATGCGGTGGACACGCCTATGGCGGGCAATCTACTGGCTTGTCATTCTCGGGTCCCTTGTGGGAGCGTATTACTATGTGCAGCCGTATCTTGATCCGATGTTTCAGGCATACAATAAAGCGCTTGAGGTTTCTGCAGAGCTTGGCAAGATCGGCGATCAAAAAGATCAGTTCATTAATTCGTTCCTTAATCAGCCGGTTACTACGAAAACGACGAAGTAGGGGAGAGTTGGGGGATTAACCATGCCCAGGTAGGCCTCGCCTGCAACGCTATGCGCGTAGCATTGCGGGCAGGTGTTTTGGCTAGACAAAGTACGGTGCCGCGAAGTATGTTTGTGTGAGAAATATAAAAAATACTGCTTGTCCATGTAGCTGTCTTGGCTAGACAAGGTACGATGCCACAAAGTATGTTTGTGTGAGAAAAATCAAATACGTTTGCCCAGGTAGCTCAGTTGGTTAGAGCATTCGCCTGAAGAGCGAGGGGTCGGCAGTTCAAATCTGCCCCTGGGCACCACAGACGACGCCTCGCGGAAGCATTGACTAAAAGTGCATTAAGTTGTATTATTTTACTTAGGTGAACTTCCTGTGGGAGTTTAAGTGTACGCGAACCCTTTGAGGAGCAAGAAAGATGGAAAAAGATAAGGCACTGCTCGTTATTGAAGGTAGATTATCTATTACGTCCAGGGAGCTCATAGAGCTCCACATGATCTTTTCACGTCTAGGGGACCTTCATGTCCACGTTATCGAACCACATCAGTTGATCAAATTCAGGATCGAAGAGACGTGTTTTCTGTTGCGTGACGTTGACTTGATCAAAACAGCCACAGTAGTTCATGAGCCGTGGCCATGTGAGCACAAGCAGAAACATGGCCACAAGGGTTCATTGAGGAGTCGAATCGTTAAACACGAAGGGGTGTTTTCGAAGAACAGATCTCGGACCCTCCTTCATCGAAGCGGAGTGCGGTCATCAAAGTGGCGCTAACAATTAAAAAGTCCGGCGGAATTACATTCCGCCGGACTTTCCTTTTTGTGGCAAAGAAGTTGTCTTACCCCTGCTTCACGCGGATGTTCTGTACGCGTGCCTTGTCTATCTTGGGGAGCTTGAGCATGAGGAGGCCGTGTTTCTGCGATGCCTCTACCAGTTCCGGCTCGATCTCTTGGGGCAAAACAAGGGTGCGAGAAAATCCACCCCAGTACAGTTCGCGGGTGAAATACTGCGCAGAGGGGATCTGCTGGAGCGGATCGCGCCGACCCTTGATCGTGACCATTTCGCGAGTCACGGAGACATTCAAGGTGTCGGGGGAAACCCCTGCGACCATTGCCTGGACAATGATCTCTTTGTCGGTCTGGTAGACATCCACGGCGAGCTCTCCCTCACTTGCTTCTTCCTCAAGCCATTCGCCATGCGATGGTGCCCCGCCGGCGGGTGCTCCCGGGCGCTGTGTAGTGACCTTGGGAAAGGTGCGTTCCTCTCCTGCGCCTTCGTCATTTTCTTCGAGGTTGATCGTTCCCGTGAGACGCTCAAAAAATGATCGCTTGTCCTTCTCTTTTTCTTTTGATGTGATGGTGAACATACTTATGCGATGGGGTTTACGGGGTAGACGCGTTTGATGCGTTCAAATATTAAAATGATCAAAACAGAGATGCTCCAGAAAATTGCAAATGTGCCCAATGCATCCCCAATGCTTTGTACCTTAAGTATAGAGAAATTAAAGACGGCATGCAAGGACGTTGCCGCAAGGATACCCACGATCGTTGCCGCAATGCGCATGGAAAATCCTCGATAAAAGGCAAATCCCAACGCAATACCAATAAATGCCGATGATGCCACGTGGAGCAATGTTGCACCGATGAATCGGAGGTTGCCGTTTAAAAGCCCTAGAACAAGGCCGCTTTGGGTGATGGTGTTGAGGAGGTACAAAGTATTCTCTGCCGCAGCAAATCCCAATGCAACGGTGATCATATAAATTAGGGCGTCAATCGGTTCATCAAAGTAGCGGCTCCCCAGGGCGACAAGCGCGAAGGCAAAGTATTTAAAAAGCTCTTCGACGCCGGCAAAGAGCACAACGAGGTGGGGGTAGGCGACGAGTGCGTCTGCGTATGAAGTGGCTCCGCTCGTGGCGAATGCAAAGAGGCTCTGCTCGATCGGCACGGCGGCGAGCGCAGTGATCATGCCGCCACAGAAAGCGAGTGCGGTGAGTCGTTTTGGTTCCGGATGCTCGCGGTCCTCCTTGAGCCAGAACCACAGCCAGATAAGTACGGGCAAAATACCTCCTGCTAAGGAAAGGAGAAACGCTTGAGGAATGGTTAGGACAATAGCGGCCATGAAGATACCATGAGAAGATTTTTTTCATTCTTCGCGAATGCTTCGGGGTGCACGGTATGCATAATGCCCCAGAGCTCTTCGGTGACGAACGGCATAAAGGGATGGAGAAGCGTGATGGATGTCCGCAGTATGTTCCAGAGCACAAATTGTGCAGCAGCTTTTTCTCGCTCATCGCCGCCCATGAGTCGCTTCTTTTGCTCCTCAATGATTATATCAGCAAATATGTGCCAAAAATAGCCGTAGAGTTCTTCGGCGGCGAGGTGGAGGCGGAACGCCTCAACATGCTCGGTGGTTGTTTTGATGAGCGTATCAAGCTCCGCGAGAATTTCTTCGTCACGTTGGGTTAACAGCGGCTTCACGGAAAGATCTGCCCCCTCAGCATTCGTGAGCACGAATCGTGCCGCATTCCAGATCTTGTTGGCGAAATGTTTGTAACCTTTTATTTTATTTTCATCAAAACTCACATCATTTCCTATCGCCGTTCCCACCAAGAGTCCCATGCGTAGTGCGTCCGCCCCATACTTCTCGATCATATCAAGGGGGTCAACGCCATTCCCGATAGATTTACTGAATTTTCGCCCCTGCTTGTCGCGTACGAGTCCATGAATAAGGACCGTTTTAAATGGCGCTTGCCCAAGGTGGAACCCACTCATGAGAATCATACGCGACACCCACAAGTTAAGAATTTCATAGGCAGGGGACATGAAAGAAGTAGGGTGAAATTGTTTCAAGTCGGTTGTTTTTTCGGGCCAGCCAAGCGTTGAGAATGTCCACAAGGCAGATGAAAACCATGTATCCAAAACATCAGAGTCTTGCTCCCAGCCCTCTCCTTGAGGCGCCTCTACTCCACAGTAGGTTTCGAGCACGACTCCATCCGAATCTTTTTTGTACCAAACAGGGATCCTGTGGCCAAACCATATTTGTCGTGAAATGCACCAGTCGTGGAGATTTTCTACCCAATGGAAGTATGATTTACTGAAGCGCTCTTGGGGCATTTGGACGGAGCCATTCTTCACCGCGAGGCGCATTAGCTCCTTAAGGGTCAGAGAAGATCCGGTTTCGATGCCGGTGATCTCAGAATGGCCCATAGTGAAAGGTCTATCGACGGCGACAAACCATTGAAGTTTCGGCAATGGTTCGATCACCGCACCGGTACGCTCCGCTGTTGAAACATTTTGCTTCACTTCTTCTTCTTTTTCCAACAGATCATGTTTCTTGAGCCACTCGACAACGAGTTCACGCGCCTCACCAACTTTTTTGTTGTTGAGCGGTCCTTCGACGGTCATTTTGGCGTACTCGTTGATCACTTGAACAACAGGTAGTTTATGGCGCTGTGCAATCTCCCAGTCGATCATGCTGTGCGCAGGGGTTACGCCAAGTGCTCCCGTACCGAATTCTTGTTCGACGCTTTCGTCAGCAACAATTTTTATATGGATAGGTACATCACAAAAAACGATGTCATATTCTTTGCCGATATATTGTTTATAGCGCGTGTCGTCGGGATGAACGGCAACGGCGGTATCACCTACTTTTGTTTCCGGGCGGGTCGTTGAGATGGGGATAGGGAAGTCCTTGCTGTAGCGGAAGGTGTAGAGCTTCGCGGTGCGTTCTTCGTAAACGGTCTCATCATCGGAGATCACGGTCTGCCCTTTTGGGTCCCAGTTGACAATGCGATGCCCGCGATAGATGAGCCCTGCATCGTACATAGTTTTAAAAGCGGTCATCACTGCGGTGTAGCGCGGTGCGTCAAGGGTGTAGGCATAGCGCGACCAGTCGAGTGATGCGCCTAACTTTTTGATCTGACTGAGAATGATATGCTCGTGGTCGAGAGCAAATGCTTTGACGCGCCGCACGAGCTCTTCTCTGCCAAGATCGTGCCGAGTTTTGCCTTCCTCTTTTTGAATATTTTTTTCAACACGGGAT
>MHUS01000023.1:6474-9312 GCA_001823505.1 Candidatus Yonathbacteria bacterium RIFCSPHIGHO2_01_FULL_51_10
AGAATCAGTCCCGGGGACCCAGAGGGTTTTCTTTCCGTTCATTCGGTTAAAACGCACCAGTACGTCCTGAAGAGAGTTTTCGTATGCATGACCAATATGGAGAACGCCGGTAACGTTGGGCGGGGGGAGGGTTACGGTAAACGCTTCAGCGTCGGAATCAGTCACCCCTTTTTCGATGCAGGTGTCGGGATTAAAAAATCCGCTATCGCTCCACGATGCATAAATGCGGTCCTCGGTCGAGGCGGGATCGTAGGGTTTGGTAAGTTTTTCGGGCAGCTCAGCCATTGTGGCCATATTTTATCACAGTTTTTTGCGGTTCCCCAGATATTGACTTTCTTACTTAAATATGCTATACTATGCTCAGGTTTTGTTGTATTGAAAAACGTCACCAACCTCTCACTTATCACCCCAACCGAAAGGAGTTACCATGACTAAGATGACCGCGATACTGACTTCCTGCATCGTGCTCTCGGCGACCGCGTGCGGCAAAAAATCGGTGGATACAGTCCACGCTGCGTCCAATCGGGCGATTGCCAACGAGCAGTGCTCCTCTGGCAAGTGTCGCGGAGGTTTCGTGAAAGAAAAAGGGAGTAGTGTCATTTTTCTTATCGGATCAGATAGCACCCCCTGTGGTGTATACACGATAAGTGATACGTCACTCATGATCGGCGATGGCGAATGGCTTGATCGTCTTGAGATCATTTTGCCTGCGGATACAGAATGGCCTGCAGTTGCGGTTGAGCACGCAAAACAGTTCGTGCACTAAACTCTAAGAAGAAAAAAGCCAAATGGCACCCAATGGATTGGGTGCCATTTTTTTGAATAACCAGACGTCCGACGTCTGGTTATTCACTCAGAGGGAGTTCATTTTTACAAGATCTTGCACGAGTGATTTTATTTGGTCGCGTATGTTTCTGTCCCCTTCGAGTGTTGGAGAAACTCCAACATCCGGGACGTTCCAATAGGTCATTTTATTGCTTTGAGAAAGATACCTAGGGATAGTTTCCGGCTCCGCCATAACAATTATTTTATCGGCGTGCTCAACCATCTCAGGACGTAGTTGGGTTCTTTTGTGTTCAGAAACATCAAGACCTTCCTCTTTCATGCACAAGATGACCGATTCCGCCAAAGAAAGCTCCCTGAGCGGTTGTTCGGGGCCACTTAATTTTGTCCCGGCTGATTGCACGGCATATTTCCCCTCGGTTAAGGTATTAAAGAGGTATTCTGCCATGACACTCCGCCCTATATTTCCTCTGCAGACAAACAGGATATTCATGGGGATTTTCTAACCCACCTTCTTCACCGCATACTCCGCAGGTGCGTTCTTCAGAAATTCTTCAAGGTTTTCGCGCGAGAGGAGCCCTTCTTGTGCGCCGACTTTCTGCACGACGGACATCGAGTTGATCGGTGCCCAGCGGAGTGCCTCGGGAACGGTCTTGCCGAGTGCCAGTGCCGCAGTGAAGGTGGAGGAGAATGCATCGCCGGCGCCAGTACGCTCAAAGGGCGGCGCTGGGTCCGGATACGGAGGCATGAACCACGTATCGGTGCCGTCGTAGGCGAATGCGCCACGCGGGCCATCGGTCACCACTGCGATCTTCGGTCCGAGTGCGGATATTTTCTTCGCGAGTTCTTCGCGTGGGGAAGTGTCGCCTTTCAGAATGAGCCGCGCTTCTTCGACGTTGCAGAAAAATACTTCCGTGTGATCGTAGATACCACGCAAGACATCGGTCCCCAACTTTATTTGGAATGTTCCCGGCTGGAAGGCGAGTTTTACCTCTGGGTGCAATGCGAGGTACGCGGCGATCTCGTGATGATAGGGGACAGAGTTCTCGCCCATCGACGAGAGGTAGATCCATTTTGGTGTGCCGATATCGGGAAGTTTGTAGGGATACTCCTCATGCTTGATGAGTATCGTACGGTCATCGCGAAACCAGAGTACATAGTGGTAGTTTGTTTTCTTCCCCGGGTGTACGGTGACGAAGTGCGTATTTACGCCTTGTCGCTCAAGTTGCGCCAAACATTCACGGCCATTATCATCGTCGCCAAGGTCAGCAACGAGTGCCGTGCGAAGTCCCAGACGCGCGGAGGCGACTGCCGCATTTGGGCTGTTGCCGACAGCACTCACCACCTTGACTGACTCGTAGGGGACTTTCGCGCCGTTCTCGACGCAGAGTTTTTCTTCCGGGTCGCCTTGGTCGCGGTGGACACTTGCGTGAGTGATGCGAATGAATGCGTCAGTAACGATATCGCCCAAGGCGATGAAATCAAAACGATCTTGTGGGTCACTCATAGAAAGATTCCGTAGGTGGTAGCTACATTAATGGATTAATTATCCAAGAGTATACCATGCGGGGCTATTTGTCTGGAAGTACTTTTCCCCACCAACTTTCATTGCTTGATTCACCTAGAACACGTATAATAAGTATACTTATGGATGCAGCTAACACACGTTTTGTTGCAAGAATTTTTAGTGTTTTCCTCCTGCTGGTCAGTGTCTCTTTTTCATCTTCCCCCGCCTCCGCCCTCACCTTCTCCGACATCAGTGCCACTCTCTCGGACACCACGGGCACCCTCACCACCCACGTTGATCTTCCCACACTCACCGGAGCGCAGGTGATCCAAGCATCTCCTCTCTCGATCTCAACCATCGGCACCCAGCTCGCCGCCGTAGGTACGGGAATCGCGGACACGGTGAGTACCTGGTGGAACTCCCTCTGGACCAAAGACACCGCTATTCCCCCCACACCAACTCCTCCTCCCACCACCACACCACCACCCGCACCTCCACGCGTGGTCACACAACCTGCACCTGCCCCTCAGCCAACCCCCACCACCAGA